>CAZVPS010000089.1:0-8610 GCA_964629105.1 uncultured Anaerolineaceae bacterium | reverse complement strand
CCCGCCGCCCGGTCATCGTCGCCGGCGGCGGGGTCCTGCTCGCCGGGGCGTGGGCCGAGCTGACCGCCGTGGCGGAGCGCCTGGGCGCGGCCGTGGTCACGACCTGGCAGGGCAAGGGCGCGATTGACGAGACCCACGAGCTGAATGCCTGGAGCATCGGCGACACCGCGTCCACCTCCGGCAACCTTCTGGCCGCCTCGGCCGACGTCCTCCTCTCGGTCGGCTGCCGCTTCACCGACTGGTCGGCCAGCTCCTGGCGCAAAGGCGTGACCTTCTCCATCCCGCCCACGAAGCTCGTCCAGCTCGACATCGACCCACGCGAGATCGGCAAGAACTACCCGGTCGAGGTGGCCCTCCTGGGCGACGCGAAGGCGACCCTCGAGGACCTCCTCGCGGCGCTCGGGCCGGCCGAGGCCGGCCGCTACCGTGCGACCGCCTACTTCGAGGAGATCCAGGCGAAGAAGGCCGCCTGGGAGGAGATGAAGCGACGCAAGGAGCTGTCCGACCTGGCGCCGATGACCCAGGCCCGGGCGATCCACGAGATCCAGGCAGCCACCGCTCCGGACGCGATCGTCGTCACCGGCGCGGGCCTCCCGCAGAGCATCGTCAAGCAGAATTGGGTGACCCGCCTGCCGCGGACGCACATCACCTCGGGCGGCTTCTCCACGATGGGCTTCACCGTCCCGGGCGCCATCGGCGCCGCGCTGGGCCAGCCGGGCCGGCAGGTCGTGGGAATCGCTGGCGACGGCGACTTCCTGCAGTCGGTCCAGGAGCTGGCGGCCGCCGAGCTCCTCGACGTGCCGGTGGTCTTCGTCGTCCTCAACAACAGCGGGTGGATGAGCATCAAGGGCGGCCAGCGCGCTTTCTTCGGCCGGACCGCCAAGACCGACTTCCTGCGCCCCGACGGGTCGCTCTACTCGCCAGACTACCGCGCCATCGGCGAGGCGTTCGGGCTCCACGCCGAGCACGTCGACCGGCCTGATGCCGTGCGCGGTGCCGTGGAGCGGGCGCTCGCGCACGGCGGCCCGGCCCTCGTGGCGGTCGACGTGGGCCGCGAGGCGGAGCACGCCCTCGACAAGACCGGGTGGTGGGATGCCCCGGTCCCGGAGTTCCATCCCGAGCAATACGCGAGCCAGCTCGCTGGCCGCGCAGAGGAGCAGCACCGATGACCACCGGCGCAGTCACCCCGGGCGCGGCGTCCACCGGGACTCGCGCGCGCGCCATCCCGCGCGCGAAGATCGGAATCGTCCACATCCTGTGGGCGAATGACGACCTGCCGGAGCTGACGCCGCCGATCGAGCCGCTGGGCATCCTGGACGAGATCTCGCGCCTGGGCTTCGAAGGGACGCAGCTCGCTGGTTCGTTCCCACGTGGCGCGGCCCTCGACGAAGCCCTGGCGGCACGCGACCTGCGGATCGCCGAGGTCTACGCCTGCATCGAGTGTGACGAGGGCGGCCCCGTGCCGGGTGCCCTTGAGGTCGGTCGGGCCAAGCTCGCCGAGCTGCATGCGGTGCATGGCGACACGCTCGTCGCGGCGCTCCCGGTGGGCCCGGCCCGCATCCCGTGGGGCGGCCGCGCCGACGGTCCGGACGTCGCGAAGATGACCGACGAGGGCTTCCGGCGGCTGGGGGAGCTCCTGGAGACGCTCGGCCGCGAGGCGCGCGACCTGGGCCACACGCTCACCTTCCACAACCACGTCGGGACGTACGTAGAAACGCCCGAGGAAGTCGACCGCCTCTTCTCCGTGAGCGACCCCGCGGTCGTCGGGTCGTGCCTCGACGTGGGCCACTACCTCCTGGGCGGCGGTGATCCGGTCGCGACGCTGACCCGCTACGGCGACCGCGTCCGCCACGTCCATCTGAAGGACGTCGACGGGGGCGTCAAGGCGGCGATGCGGACGGGCGAGATCGACGGCTTCCTGGCCGGCCTCCGCAACCGCGTCTTCACCGAGGTCGGCCGCGGCCTCCTCGACGTCCGGGGCATCCTCGAGACGCTCGACGGCATGGACTACGCCGGCTGGGTCATGGTCGAGCAGGACACCACCTGGCGCGCGCCGTCCGAGAGCGCCGCCATGAGCCGCGCCGTGGTGGACCACCTCCTCCGCGAGATCGCGGCGGGGCGCGGGTGACCATGGAGCGGAAGGACGCGCCGGACGCGGGGCGCGCCCGATGTCGCGGGACCGCCGGTCGAGGGCCCGCCGCTGGGCGCCGCCGACGGGCGCCTCCTTGAACCGCTTCCGCGAGGCGTTCGAGGCGGAACTCGACACGTTCATCGTCGCCGTCCGCGGGACGGCGACGCCGCCCGCGACCCTGGACGACGGCGTGGCCGCGCTCCGGATCGCCGAGGCGGCCATCCGTTCGGTCCGCGATGGCCGGCCCATCGCCCTGGAGGTTCTTCCATGACCGCCGCTCCCGGATCGCGTCCCACCCCGCTCGCCATCGCGGTCCTCGGGGCCGGCCGGATCGGCCGCAAGCACGCGGAGACGCTGGCCCGCCGGGTCGAGAACGTGACCGTCCCGTGGGTCGCGGACCCGCTCGAGGAGGCAGGCCGGGCGTGCGCCGCCGACTTCGGCGCGCGCTGGACACCGGACCCCCTTGAGGCAATCGCGGATCCAGCCGTCGACGCCGTCCTGATCGCCACCCCGACGAACACCCACGCCGAGCTCATCGAGGCGGCGGCGGCGGCCGGCCGGGCCATCCTGTGCGAGAAGCCGATCGACCTGACGATGCCGCGCACGCTCGCGGCGATCGAGGGCGCCGAGCGGGCGGGCGTGCCCCTCCAGATCGGCTTCCAGCGCCGGTACGACCCGTCCTACGTCCGGGCCCGCCAGATGATCGAGGAAGGTGCCGTCGGCACGATCGAGCTCGTGACGGCCACCAGCCGCGATCCCCAGCCGGCCCCCATCTCGTACCTCGCGGCCTCGGGCGGGATCTTCCGGGACTGCTCGATCCACGACTTTGACGTGGTCCGCTACCTCACCGGCCACGAGGTCACCGAGGTTTTTGCCTACGGCGCGGCGCTCGTGGACCCGCAGATCGGCGAGATCGGCGACGCTGACACGGTGGTGGCGTGCCTCCGCTTCGACAACGGGGCCCTCGGCGTGGTCACCGCTTCGCGGCGGGCCACGTACGGCTACGACGTCAGCACCGAGGTCTTCGGGTCGGGGGGCAAGGTCGTGGTCGGTGAGTCGCCGGAGACGCTGGTCCGGCGCTACGGGAGCCAGGGCGTGACCCACGACAACATCTACTGGTTCCTGCAGCGCTTCGAGGCGGCCTACGTCCTCGAGGTGGAGGACTTCGTGGCCTGCCTGCGCGAAGGGCGGGCGCCGCGCGTGACCGGTGAGGACGGATGGGCGGCGCTCGCGATCGCGGATGCCGCCACCCGCTCGTTCAAGGAGGGCCGGCCCGTCGCGGTCGAGTCGCGTCCGGCGACCTCGTCCGGCGGGGCGCGGTAGGCCGATGGGCGTCACGATCCGCGACGTCGCGCAACGGGCCGGTGTCTCGACCGCGACCGTCAGCCGGATCCTGTCGGGCGCCTCGGCCTCCCGACCCGCGACGGCCGCCGCCGTCCGGGACGCCGCCGAGGCGCTGGGCTATCGCCCATCGAGCATCGCCCGCTCGCTCAAGACCAGGACGACCTCTACGCTGGGCCTCATCGTCACCGACGTCCACAACCCGTTCTTCCCCGAGCTGGTTCGGGCGGTCGAGGACGCGGCCTGGGAGCGCGGCTTCCGGGTCATCCTGTGCAACGGCGCACGCGATCCGAACCGCGAGGCCGACTACCTGGTGCTGCTCCAGGATGGGCGGGTCGACGGGCTCATCGTGGCCGCCGGCCACCTGACCGACGCCCACGCCGCGCACTTTGCGAAGACAGCCGTCCCGGTCGTCGTCGTCAACAGCGAGCGCGAGGACCTCGGCGTGCCGACGATCGCCTCCAACAATCGGGCGGGGGGTCGCCTGGCGGCCGAGCACCTGCTCGAGCTCGGACACACCCACTTCGCGATCGTCACCGGCCCGACCGAGGGCGCCGACGCGGTCAACCGGGTCCAGGGCGCGCTGGACGCCCTGGAGCAGGCCGGCATCGCTCGCGACGCGGTCCCCGTCGTCGTCGGCGGTTCCGGGTCAGGCGGACAGTCCACCGGTGGGCTGCTCGCGGACCGGCCCGCCACGACTGCCCTCATCTGCTACAACGACGTCACCGCGATCGAGGTGATCCGAACCCTCCGCGCCATGGGCCGCCGCGTGCCCGAGGAGATCAGCGTCGTCGGCTTCGACGACATCGACGCCGCGGCATGGGTGGAGCCGCCGCTCACCACGGTGGTCCAGCAGAAGCGCGAGATGGGCCACTGGGCGGTCCGGCGCCTTGTCGAGCGCATCGCCCGGCCGGCCGGGGGCGGCGCGCGAGCGGAGCGGGTGATCCTCCCCGTCGCGCTTCGTGTGCGTGGATCCACGGGTCCTGCGCCCGCGTCTCCCGGGCCTGATGCCGCACCGCCGGCGTCGCCGTCCTTCGCGGCGCCTCCGGCGTCGCCCGGCCTCGCCCGGCACCGCGGACGCCTGCTGCGCCGGGCCGCGGCACCCGCCGCGGACGGGACGATCGTCGCAGTCGATCCGATCGGGGCCGGGTGGAGCCACGTGGACGTCGCCGCGGTCCGGCTCCGGGCCGGCCAGGCCATCGACCGCCTGGCCGACGACCGCGAGCGCCTGGTCCTCGTGCTGGAGGGCCGGGCCGCGGTCCGGGCGGGCGACCAGGACTTCGGCGTCGTGGGCTCGCGGGAAACCGTCTTCGACGGCCCCCCGCCGCCGGTGATCCTCGTCGCGCCCGGGGTGCCGGTGAGCGTCGTTGCCGCCACCGACGCGCTTGTCGTCGTGGCCGCGGCGCCGGCCGGGCCCATCCGGCGCACGGCCTACGTGCGGCCGGAGGAGATCCTCGTGGAGGCCCGCGGAGCCGGGCAGACCGCCCGTCGGATCCACCACCTCCTGCCGCCCACGGCGGAGGCCGGCCGGCTCATCGCCTTCGAGGTCTTCACGCCGGGCGGCAACTGGTCCAGCTATCCGCCCCACAAGCACGACACGGAGGACCCTCCGCGGGAGGCGCTCCTCGAGGAGATCTACTTCTACCGGTTCGCGCAGCCCGGAGGGTTTGCCGTCCAGCGGGTGTACACGGCCGACCGTGCGCTGGACGAGGTGCTGGCTCCCCAGGATTGCGACCTCGTCCTCGTCCCGGCGGGCTACCACCCCGTCGGCGCCGCAGCCGGCTACGACTGCTACTACCTGAACATCATGGCCGGGCCCAACCGCGCCTGGCACTTCACGGTGGACCCGGATCACGCCTGGCTGATGAACTGGGACCCGACGGCGCCCCAGACGGAACGGACGTTCGGGACGCGGCGGTCGCGCGGTGGCCGGCCGCCCCGGCCGGACCGCGGACCTGGCGCTCGAATCCGGGACGATGACGCACGCCGGCGCTGATTGACACTCCGTCAGTGCGCAGCTACCCTTCGGCCATGCCGCGGCACCCGAGCTCCGCACCCCGCGACCTGGACGAAGCGACGCAGCCGGTCCCGGAAGGCACTCCGGCGCCCGGCGCCGGCGGCCCGGCGGCCCGCCCGTCGCTGGACGGCCTTGGCGTGGCCGGGATCTCGCGTCGTCGCGTGGCCTGGGTCGGGCTCATCTTCCTCGCGGCCTGGATCGTGGTCGCCTTCGCCGGGCAGGCCGCGGAGGCCTCCCGGGTGACCTCCCGCGTGACCGACGAGCGCGCCCGCAACGCCGACGTGGCGGCGCAGACGGAAGCCATCCGCCGCGAGCTCGACCTCGCCACCCAGGAGCGGTGGGTCCTGCAGCAGGCGCGGGCGTACCGGCTCGGCTCCCGCGCCGAGCGGCCCTTCGCGCTCGCCCCGGATGCCCCCGCCCTCGCGGACGACGCTCCGGGCTCGCCGAATCGTCGCCTCGGGGCGGACACGACCCCGCCATCCCCGCTGGAGGGCTGGCTCGAGGTTCTCTTCGGCCCCCACGAATAGTCGCCCGCCCGCCCCGCGCCGTGCCATCCGGGTCTCCTGCGACGAGCGTCACGCCGCCCGGCGGGCCGTCCCCCGGCTCCCGCGCGGCGACGACCTCGTCCCCCCGCCTCGCGGTCATCCTGCTCGTCGCCCTTGCCGTGGTCTGGGGCGTCCACTGGGTCGTGGCAAAGAAGGGGCTGGACTACATCCCGCCGTTCACGTACGCCGCGCTCCGGGTGGGGGCGGGGCTCGTCACGGTCCTCGTCGTCGTTGGGGCCCGCCGTCGGCTCGCGCGGCCCCCGCGCCACGACCTGCCGATCCTCCTCAGCGTCGCCCTTGGCCAGGTGGCGGCGGGGACGGTCCTCATGAACGTCGCCCTCCAGGTCGTGCCTGCCGGCCGTTCTTCGATCCTGGTCTACACGATGCCGATCTGGGTGGCCGTCCTGCAGGTGCTCGTCTTCCGCGTCCGGCCGCTGGGCGTGGAGCTGGCGGGACTGGCACTGGGCCTGACCGGGATCGTCGCCCTGGTGAACCCCCTCGGGGTCGACTGGGGCGCGCCCGGCGAGGCGGTCGGCGCGACACTCCTCATTCTCAGCGCGGTGATCTGGGCCGCCACGTCGATCCACGTGCGGCGCCACCGCTGGGCCTCGTCACCGCTGGCCCTCCAGCCCTGGCAGCTCCTGGTGGCCGTCGTCCCGCTCGCCGCCCTGGCGCTCCTGGTGGAGCCCGGTGCCGCGATCCGCTGGGAGCCGGTCACGCTCCTGGTCCTCCTCTACAGCGGCCCCCTGGCAACGGCCTTCGCCTTCTGGGCCAGCCAGTCGATCACGCGTTCGCTCGGGCCGCTGGCGGCGACGGTGGGGTTCCTCGGCGTGCCCGTGGTCGGCGTGGCTGCGGGCGCCGCCCTGCTGGGGGAGCAGCTGACGCCGCTCGACCTGGGTGGCTTCGTCCTGGTCGCGGCGGGGATCCTGCTGGTCACCCGGCCCGCCCCGGCGGCTCCCACCGCGGGGCCGCAGGATCACGTGGTCGCCGCCCCCCGGACGGTGCGGTAGAATAGAGGCAAGGCGGAGTAGCTCAGTGGTAGAGCAGGGGACTCATAAGCCCTTGGTCGGTGGTTCAAATCCGCCCTCCGCTACCACCTTGCCACGTTGTGGGCCGGCCCTCGGGGCCGGCCGTTTCACGTCACAGGCGGACGTGCTGCCGGTCGCCCCCCATGCCCGGGCGCCGCCGCCGGGGGATCGCCCTTCTCCAGGACCACCTCGAAGAAGTCCTTGCTGAGCTCCCAGCGGGGGTAGCGGCCCAGGACGTCGTGGAACCGCTGGTAGAACTCCTCGTCGAGGGGCGTCTCGCGGAAGCGCAGGGCGAGGATCCGGAACCCGATCTCCCGGAAGTAGTCCTCGTAGTGGGCCCAGGTCAGCCGGTTGACCCAGGCCGACCCGTCGACCTCGACCCCCCGGCGTGCCAGCGCGTCCGAGATGACGTCGTCGCTGAAGAGCAGGTGGGGGAACGGGAAGGTGATGTGGCGGTACAGGTGCGAGGCCTGGGGACCGCGATGGAGGTTCGCCTTCAGCCAGAAGAGGCCGCCAGGACGCAGGACGCGGTGGGTCTCGGCGAGCATCCGGTACGGATGGAGCACGTGCTCCCAGACGGTGAACGACATCGCCCGGTCGAAGGTGTCCGGGGCGAAGGGGTTCCGGGTGGCCAGGTCGGCCACCTGGAGGTGGACGCGGTCTCCCGCGAGCGCCGGCCATGATCGACGCTCGACGACATCGACGCCCCAGGCGTCGGCGCCGAGCGCGTGGGCGGCATACCAGAGCTCGTAGCCACCGCCGCACCCGACCTCGAGCACCTTCCGGTTCGCCAGATCGATGGCCCGGTGGACGCCACGGAGGCGCCCCAGGGCCGACTCGATCATGGCCTCGTGGTCGTAACGGCGTGGGGCGGGGACCAGCGGACGCTCGGCGTACTCCGCGTTGAGCCGCTCGAACAGCTCGACGTCGTAGCGGACTCTCGGTCGGTCCGGCTCGTTCGAGTGGACGGGCTCCATCGGCAGCTCGATGGCGGGGGGGACCGGCAACTCGGCGGGGAGCGCGACGGGCGCCGGGAGCGGCCTGTGAACCGCCGGCAGTGAACCCCGGGAGCTCGCCGGCGGCCAAGCGGAGGCCCGGCCACCGGGGTCGAGCCGGGTCCCCGCCGAGATGAAGCCGCGGGCGAGGCGGCGCCGCGCGCCCCGGACCGCCCGGACGACGGGCCGCACGAGGGGAGCGAGCGGGGATGATCGGACGCGATGACGGAGCTCTAGCATCGGCGGGCTCCGGACGGCGGTCCGTGGGGGGCGGGCGGCACGCACGCATCCTATATCAGCGTCCCGCCCGGGCATCCGCTGTGGGCTCCACGACGAATAGATGGGGTGACACGTCCCGCAGATCATCGGTGGCGCCGGCCTCGCCGGGCCGTCCGGGAAGGGCTGGCGGGAGTCGGCGGCTATACTTGACGTCGTGGCCGGGGCGGAACGCCGCCGGCGCGACTGACCCGGAGGCCTTGTTGAACGGCAAGTTCCTGCGCAACGGCATCGTGATGCTCGTCCTCGTGGTGGGCACGGTGGCGCTGCTCTACAC
>CAZVPS010000088.1:0-8634 GCA_964629105.1 uncultured Anaerolineaceae bacterium | reverse complement strand
TGCGCCGGGCCATCGGCGCCCACCTGGAGCGCCGCTACGGCGTCGCCTACGACCCCGCGACCGAGGTCCTGGTCACCGTCGGCGCCTCGGAGGCGGTCGATCTCGCCCTGCGGGCCACGATCGACCCGGGCGACGAGGTGATCCTCCACGAGCCCTCGTACGTCGCCTACGTCCCCGCCGTCGTCTTCGCCGGCGGGACGGTCCGCCACGTCGCGACCCGCTTCGAGGACGACTTCGCCCTCGACCCGGCGGCCGTGGAGGCCGCCGTGACGCCCCGCACGAAGGCCCTCTTCCTCGGCTTCCCCTGCAACCCGACAGGCGCCGTCCTGCCCGTCGCCGTCCAGGATGAGCTCGCCGCGATCGCCGTCCGCCACGACCTGCTCGTCTACTCGGACGAGATCTACGACCGCCTCGCCTACGGCGACTACCGCCACCGGGCGATGAGCGCGCTGCCGGGCATGCGCGAGCGGACCGTCCTCATGGGCGGCTTCTCCAAGGCCTACGCCATGACCGGCTGGCGGGTCGGCTACGTCTGCGCCCCCGCCGCGATCCTCGAGGGGATCGTGAAGGTCCACCAGTACGGGATCATGTCGGCCCCCACGACGGCCCAGGACGCCGCCCTCGTCGCGATCACCAGCGCCGACGCCGACGTGGAGGCGATGCGCGCCGAGTACGACCGCCGCCGGCGCCTGGTCGTCGACGGACTCAACGCCCTGGGCCTCGCGACGTTCGAGCCGCGCGGCGCCTTCTACGCCTTCCCCCGGATCACCTCCACCGGGCTCGACGACAACGCCTTCGTCGAGCGGCTGCTGCAGGAGGAGCACGTGGCCGCGGTCCCGGGGAGCGCCTTCGGCCCTTCGGGCGCCGGCCACGTCCGGATGTGCTACGCGACGAGCTACGAGAAGCTGGGCGAGGCCCTGGAGCGGATCGGGCGGTTCGTGGCCCGCGCGGGCGGGGGTCTCTCGTGAGCACGCAGGGCGCCCTCGAGCGCTACGAGGCGGTCATCGGCATCGAGGTCCACTGCCAGGTCCGGACCGCGAGCAAGATGTTCTGCGCCTGCGCCGTGCCGCCGGCCGACGCGGCGCCGAACACGCACACCTGTCCGGTCTGCCTGGCCCTGCCCGGCGTGCTGCCCACGATCAACCGCGCCGCGGTCGAGCACGTCCTGACGACCGGCCTCGCGATCGGGGCGACGGCGCCGGCCGCCACCCGCTGGGACCGCAAGAACTACTTCTACCCGGACCTCCCCAAGGGCTACCAGATCAGCCAGTACGACCTGCCCCTGGCGTCGAACGGGTCGCTGACCATCGACACGTCCGAGGGACCGGTGACGATCGGGATCACGCGGGCCCACCTCGAGGAGGACACGGCCAAGCTGGTCCACGCCACCGGCCCGGACGGGCGCCGGGTCAGCCTCGTCGACTTCAACCGCGCCGGCGTGCCGCTCATGGAGATCGTCACCGAACCCGACATCCGGACCGCCGAGCAGGCCCGTCGCTACGCCGAGGAGCTGCGTCTCCTGCTGCGGACGATCGACGTCTCCGACGCCGAGATGGAGAACGGGCAGATGCGGGTCGAGGCGAACGTCTCGCTCCGGCCCCGAGGGACGGCGCCGTTCGGCACCCGGACCGAGGTCAAGAACATGAACTCGCTCCGGGCGGTGGAGCGGGCGATCGCCTTCGAGATCGAGCGCCAGGCGGCGGCCCTGGACGCCGGCGAGGCGCTTCGCCAGGAGACGCGCGGCTGGAACGACGCGGCCGGCGCGACGTACGTCATGCGGGTCAAGGAGTCCTCGGACGACTACCGCTACTTCCCCGAGCCCGACCTGCCGCCGCTCCACCTGGACCCGGCATGGCTGGACACGCTGCGGGCCGCGCTGCCGGAACTGCCGGCCGCCCGCCGGGCCCGGTACGTGGGAGAGCTGGGCCTCTCGCCGTACGACGCCGCCGTCCTGGCCAGCGACGAGGCGATGAACCGCGCCTTCGAGGCGATCCGCGCGGCCGGTCCCGCCCTGCCGGCGAAGGAGGTCGCGAACCTCGTGACCGGCGACTACGGCCGGGCCCTCAAGGAGACGGCGGCGCGCACCGCGGCCGGCCTCGCCGGCCGGGCCGACGCGGCTTCGCTCGCCCACGTGCTCGGCGAGGTTCTCGCCGGGCGGCTCTCCCGGCCGAATGCTAGGGAAGTCGTCGCCGAGCACATCGTCAGCGGTGCCCCGGCGCGGGAGATCGTGGCCGCCCGCGGCTTCGCCCAGATCTCGGACCGCGGGGCGGTCGAGCGGCTCGTCGACGACGTGCTCGCGGCGAACCCGGCCGCGGTGGCGGATTACCGGGCCGGCAAGGCCCAGGCAGTCGGCTTCCTCGTGGGCCAGGTCATGAAGGCGTCGCGCGGCCAGGCCAACGCGGCGCTCGTGCAGGCGGCCCTCCGGGAGCGGCTGGGGCCGCCGGGTGCCGCCGGCGAGGGTCCCCGGTGAGCCTCCTCGGGTACGCCCTCGTCGTCGCCGGCGTCGTCCTCTTCGCCCTCGGCTACGCGCGCGCCCGCGACCCGTGGCGCCGCTACCAGGGGCTGAAGGCGCAGGACGACAACACGAACCGCTATCGAGCCTGGCGCGGCGGGGCGTCGTCGGCCGCCGAGGGCAAGACCGGCGCCTCGGTCGCGATGGCGATGCTGCGCCGCAAGGCCTGCACGTGGGCCGCCGTCGCCACGGTGGGCGTCGGTTTCGTGGTCGTCGGGTTCATCGTCGCCACGAGCTGACGAGCTGACGAGCTGACGGGCTGACGGGCTGACGGGCCGCCAGCCGGGAGCCGGCGAACAGCCGCCCCGGGGCCCGGAGGCCAGGCCACCCCCCACGTCGAGGACGGTCCGCGCCGGCTGGCGCGTGGCGCGGTCCACGGGATCCACGTCGGGAGCATTGCACGCGGCCTCGCGGGCCGTGCATACTCAACGCTAACCGGACCACCGGCCCCTTGATCGCGCCCCGCACGAGGCGGGGAGCGATCCCCAGTGACGCCCCGCGGCTCCCGGCCGGCACCCGGCCGCGACGCGCGGGCGGCGCAAAAGGAGGAGAGTCCTTGCGCACCACTCGTGGGCTGCTCGTCACCATCGCAGCAGCCTCCATTGTGTTCGCCGCATGCGGCGCCGTCGCCACGCCGACCCCGGCCCCGACGGCCACCCCGGCACCCGCGACCGAGGCTCCGACGGCCACGCCGGCCCCGACGCCCTCGCCGGTCGCCTACAAGGCCTGCATGATCTCGGACGTCGGTGGCATCGACGACAAGAGCTTCAACGCGAACGCCTGGAAGGGCATGCAGGACGCCGCCGCCAAGCTCGGCACCGAGGTCAAGTTCCTCGAGTCGCGCACGGCCGCGGACTACGAGAAGAACATCAACCAGTTCGTCAGCGAAGGCTGCGACATGATCGTGACCGTCGGGTTCCTGCTCGGCGACGCCACCAAGGCCGCGGCCGTGGCGAACCCGAACATCCGGTTCGCGATCGTCGACTTCGCCTACGACCCGCCGCTGCCGAACGTCGAGGGCCTGGTCTATTCCACGGCCGAGGCCGCGATGCTGGCCGGGTACGTGTCGGCCGGCGTCTCGAAGAGCGGGATCCTGGGCACCTTCGGGGGCATCAACATCGGCGGTCCCGTCACCGACTTCATGGACGGCCTCGTCGCCGGCGTCAACTACTACAACGCGGAGAAGGGCACCAAGGTCCGCGTCCTCGGCTGGGACGCGGTCAAGAAGGAAGGCTCCTTCACCGGCAACTTCGACTCGACCGACGACGCCAAGCAGCTGACGGTCAGCATGCTCCAGGAGGGCGCCGACATCATCCTGCCGGTCGGCGGTCCGATCGGGGGCGGCACGTATGCCGCGCTCCAGGAGACCGCGGCGGTCGACATGGGCATCGGCGTCGACGTCGACTGGACCGTGAGCGCGCCGCAGTACACAGACGTGCTCCTCACCAGCATCCTCAAGCGGATCGACAACTCGGTGGCGGCCGCCGTCGAGCGGGCCGTCAAGGGCGAGGCGCCCCAGGCTGTCTTCGTCAGCACCCTCGCCAATGAGGGCGTGGGCATCTCCCCGTTCCACAGCTTCGACGGCGCCGTCTCGGCCGAGATCAAGGCCGGAGTCGAGGCCCTCAAGGCCAAGATCATCTCCGGTGAGGTGAAGGTCGCGGACTACTTCGCGGCCAAGTAGCGATCGCCCATCGATCGAGCTTCCGACAGGCGGCGTCTTCCGGGGCGCCGCCTGTCGCGTACCAGGGAGACGGAGGGATCGGTGAGGCTCGAGCTTCGCGGCATCACCAAGCGCTTCCCGGGGGTCATCGCCAACCAGCACGTCGACCTGACCGTCGAGCCGGGCGAGATCCACGCGCTGCTCGGGGAGAACGGCGCCGGCAAGACGACGCTGATGAACGTCCTCTATGGCCTGTATAAGCAGGACGAAGGGGAGATCCTCGTCGACGGCTCGCCAGTGGTCTTCCACGACCCGGGCGCCGCGATCCGCGCCGGGATCGGGATGGTCCACCAGCATTTCATGCTCGTGCCCGTCTTCACGGTCACCGAGAACGTCATGCTCGGCGTGGAGTCGACCCAAGGGCCGCTTCGCATCCTCGACATGGCCGACGCCCGGCGGCGCGTCGTCGAGATCTCGGAGCGCCACAACCTTCACGTGGACCCCGATGCGCTCATCGAGGACCTGCCGGTTGGCGTCCGCCAGCGCGTCGAGATCATCAAGACCCTCTACCGGCAGTCGAACCTCGTCATCCTGGACGAGCCGTCGGCCGTGCTCACGCCGCAGGAGACCGAGGAGCTCTTCGGGATCATGCGGTCGCTGCAGGCGGCGGGGACCTCCATCATCTTCATCACCCACAAGCTCAACGAGGTCCTCGAGGTCGCGGACCGGATCACCGTCCTGCGGAGCGGCAAGGTCGTGGGCACGACGGTCCCGGCCGAGGCCACGCAGGCCTCGCTGGCCCAGATGATGGTCGGCCGCCCAGTCGAGCTCGAGGTGGAGAAGGGCCCGGCGAACCCCGGCAAGCCCGTCCTCGAGATCGCGGGCCTCAACGTCGCCGACGACCGCGGGCACGCGGCCGTCCGCGATCTCGACCTCGTGGTACGGGCGGGCGAGATCGTGGCGATTGCCGGCGTCCAGGGCAACGGCCAGACGCAGCTCGTGCAGGCGATCTCCGGCCTGCGCCGGGCCACCGGCGGCTCCATCCGCCTCGACGGCGCCGAGGTCAGCCCCCACCCGCGCCGGGTCTTCGAGGCCGGCGTGGCGCACGTGCCCGAGGACCGGCTGGCCGACGGGATCGTCCCGGCCTTCACGATCGCCGAGAACCTGTGCCTCAACACGTACTACCTGAAGCCGTTCGCCGACGGCGTCCGGCTCCACCGGGACGCGATCCTGGCCACGGCCGTCGAGCTGGTGGGCCAGTTCGACGTCCGGACGCCGAGCGTCTTCAACGCGGCGAGCAACCTCTCCGGCGGCAACCAGCAGAAGGTGATCGTCGCCCGCGAGTTCTCGCGCCCGATCAAGCTCCTCCTTGCGGCGCAGCCCACGCGCGGGCTCGACGTCGGCTCGATCGAGTACATCCACCGGCGGATCGTCGAGAAGCGCGACGAAGGGGCGGCGGTGCTGATCGTGTCCACGGAGCTCGACGAGGTCCTGGCGCTGGGCGACCGGATCGCGGTCATGTACCACGGCCAGATCGTGGCGATCCTCGACCCGGCCGAGGCGACGCCCGAGCGCCTGGGCCTCTACATGGGCGGCGCCCTCGCCGACGCCGAGGCCCTCGGCGCGGCCTCGCCGACGCCCGGCGGGCAGCCCCCGCCAGGGGATCCCCCGACCTACGACGCGCGCATCGGAGGGACGGCCGGATGAGCGACCAGCAGCAGCCCCCCGGCGGCATCGAGCCGCCGCCGGCCGACCCCGTGGCCGCCGCCGCCGCGACCCCCGTCCCGGACCATGAGCGCACGGAGCCCCCGGCGGAGGAGCCGGGTCGGGCGCAAAGGATCCTGCGAAGACTCCTGATCCCGGTCCTGTCGGTCTTCACGGCCCTCGTGTTCGGCGCGCTCGTCATCATCCTCTCGGACGCCGAGCTTCTCGCCCTGTGGACCTCGGATCCGTTCGCGGCACTGGGCGCATCGATCGGTGCCGTGGCCGACGCGTACGGGGCCCTCTTCGCCGGCGGCCTCGGAAACCCGCAGGCCTACTTGGACGCGTTCGCCTCCGGCGACCTCGCCCAGATCACGAAGGCCTTCAACCCGGTCAGCGAGTCGCTCCTCGCCGCGACCCCCCTCATCTTCACCGGCCTCGCGGTGGCGCTCGGCTTCCGGAGCGGCCTGTTCAACATCGGGGCCGAGGGCCAGCTCTACCTCGGCGCCACCCTCGCGACCTGGATCGGGTTCAGCTTCGTTGGTCTTCCGTTCTGGATCCACCTCCCGCTCGCCATCCTCGGCGGGTTCGTCGGCGGGGCGCTGTGGGGGTTCATCCCGGGCCTCCTCAAGGCCCGCACGGGCGCCCACGAGGTGATCGTCACGATCATGCTCAACTACGTGGCCTACCGCTTCATCGACTGGATCCTGCGCCAGCCGTTCTACCAGCGGCCCGGCCGTTCCGATCCCGTGTCGCCCGTCGTGGAGCCGACCGCGGTCATCCCGGTGATCATCGACGGGCTGCGGGTCCACTGGGGCTTCATCCTGGCGCTTGCGGCCGCCGCGTTCGTCTCCTGGCTCCTCTTCCGTTCGACACTCGGCTTCGAGTTTCGCGCGGTGGGGCTGAACCCGTCGGCCGCCCGGTACGCCGGGATCAGCATCTCGCGGACCCTCATCCTCACGATGGCAATCTGCGGCGGTCTGGCGGGCCTTGCCGGGGCGACCGAGATCCTCGGCGTCACCAAGTCACTGACGCCCGGCTTCTCGCCGGGGTATGGCTTCGACGGCATCGCGATCGCGCTCCTCGGCAGCTCCTCGCCACTGGGCGTCGTCCTCGCCGCCCTCCTGTTCGGGGTGCTGCGCGCGGGCGCGACGCCGATGCAGGCGGCCACGGGGATCCCGATCGACCTCGTCGTCGTGATCCAGGCGCTCGTCATCGTCTTCGTGGCGGCGCCGCGGCTCATCCGCGAGATCTACCGCATCCGGGTGCCGGAGACGACTGGCACCGAGATCATGGCCCAGGGGTGGAAGACATGAGCGCGACGACTGCCGCCGTGCCCCGGATCGCCGCCGTCAACCGGCGCGCGCTGAGCCTGGCGATCTTCTACCTCGCCCTGGCCGCGATCATCGTCCTGGTCTTCGTCCCGGGGACCGACTCGGGCGCCCAGACCAGGTTCATCCTCAACCTCGGCGCCACCCCGCTCTTCATCCTGCCCGACCTCATCGTGCCGTCGACGACCACCATGTACCTCATGGCGGGCGTCTGCGCCTTCTGCGGCGCCCTCCAGCTGACCCGCGCCGTCGGCACGAAGTGGGCGATCCTCCTCTCGGTCACCCTCATCGCCTTCATCTTCGCCTTCCTCACCTGGGCGGCGGCCGACAAGTCGATGAACCTGGTCGGCGTCTTCCAGACCTCGCTCTACCGCGCGGTGCCGATCACGTTCGGCGCCCTCTCCGGTGTCCTGTGCGAGCGGGCGGGCGTCGTCAACATCGCCATCGAAGGGATGCTCCTCTCGGGCGCGTTCGCCGCGGCCGTGATCGGGAGCGTGACCGGGAACTCCTGGATCGGCGTGATCGCGGCCGTGCTCGTCGGCGGCCTGCTGGCCTGGGTCCTGGCCGTCCTCGCGATTCGCTACGCGGTCAACCAGATCATCGCCGGGACAGTCATCAACATCTTCGCCGTCGGGTTGACGAGCTTCCTGTCGACACGGGTGCTCCAGCACAACGCGGCTCTCAACACGCCGCCGCGGTTCGGGCCCATCGCGGTCCCGATCCTCTCGGACATCCCGATCGTCGGCCCGATCTTCTTCTCGGGCAACTTCTTCGTGTACGCGCTGTTCGTGCTCGTCATCGTGATCCACTTCGCGCTCTTCAAGACCCGCTACGGCCTGCGCGTCCGTTCGGTCGGCGAGCACCCGCGGGCCGCGGACACGGTTGGAATCAACGTCAACTTCATGCGCTACCGCAACGTCATCCTCGGCGGCATGATGGCCGGGTTCGGCGGCGCGTACTTCACGATCGGCTCCACGGGGAGCTTCGAGCGCGAGATGACCGCGGGCCGCGGCTTCATCGGCCTGGCCGCCATGATCTTCGGCGGCTGGACGCCGGTGGGCGCCTTCCTGGCCAGCCTCGTCTTCGGCTTCGCCGACGCCCTCCAGAGTCGGCTCTCGATCCTGGGATCGCCGGTGCCCTCGGAGTTCCTGCTCATGGTCCCGTACATCACCACGATCGTCGTGGTGGCGGGGCTGGTGGGCCGGGTCCGGATGCCCGCCGCGGACGGACAGCCGTACGTGAAGGAGTGACCGGGGAGGCGCCCGGCATGGACAGGAGAGGATCGGCGCCGGTCGTGGATGCCGCCCTGCGCCCCGCCGTCGAGGACGTGGGCGCACTCGGCGGCCGGCGCCCGATCATCCTGGACTGCGACCCGGGCCACGACGACGCGCTCGCGATCACGCTCGCCCTCGCGCGCCCGGAGCTGGAGC
>CAZVPS010000087.1:0-8642 GCA_964629105.1 uncultured Anaerolineaceae bacterium | reverse complement strand
CCAGCGGGAAGAAGAGGCGGCTCTGGAGCGTGGTGAAGGCGACGATGTCGCCGGCGGTGGGCGCCGACGGGTCGCCGTTCATGGCGAGCACGGCGGCCAGCAAGTACACGAACGCCGGGATGATGCTGAAGATCGTCCCGATGATCATGAAGAACCAGCGGCCGACCATCGCCTGGCGCACGTGGAGGCGGGCGAGGTGCCGGTTCAGGGACCGGAACCGATCGGTCGCGGACGCCTGCTGGCCGAACGTCTTGGTGAGGAGCACCCCCGAGACGCTGAGCGTCTCCTGCGTGGCCGAGGTCATGTCCGCGAGCGCCTTCTGGGTCTCGGTGGAGACCTCCCGGCGGACCCGCCCCACGCGCTGGGTGAGGTAGAGGAAGAAGGGGAGCATCCCCAGGGAGAGGAGCGTCAGCCGCCAGTCGATGATGACCATCGCGACGACGGTCGAGAGGACGATGGCCACGTTCGCCGCGACGCTCGTCGCGGTGTCGGTGACCACCGCCTGGACGCCGCCGACGTCGTTCGCGAGGCGGCTCTGGATCTCGCCGGTCCGCGTCTCGGTGAAGAAGCGGAGCGGCAGCCGCTGGAGATGGGCGTAGAGCGCGTTGCGGAGGTCCTGCATCACGCTCTGGCCGATGACGTTGTTGAGGTAGCTCTGGCCGACGCCGATTAGGCCGGACGCGATCGGGGTGACGATCATCAGGCCGACGAAGAGGGCGAGGTTGGCGTAGTCGCGCCCGATGATCACCTCGTCGGTGAGGAGCTTGAGCATGATCGGGTTGACGAGCCCCAGGAGGCTCGTGACGAGGATCGCGCCGACGACGACCCCGACCTGGAGGCGGTACGGCCCGAAGAAGGCGACGATCCGGACGAAGGTTCGCCGGCGGCGCTCGGGCGGGATGGGCGGCGGGGGCTCGCCGCCGCCGAACGCGCTGCGGGCCAGGCGACGCGCGCCGCCGCCTCGCCCGGTCACGCGGCAGGCTCGGGGGCCCGGGCGGTGACCACGAGAGTCGAGCGGCGCGACGGGATGCCCCGGGCCAGCAGGTCGCCGAGGAGCCCGAGCGCGAAGGTCGGCAGGCGGCGTCCCCAGGCGCGGGCCAGGTGGCCGACCGTCTCGATACGGATCGCCTCGTAGCCAGCCCCCGCGAGAGCCTCCCGCAGGGCCACGGGGTCGTTGCAGGCCCCCACGAGCGGGTGCGCGTCGGCCGCCGTCGCCTTCACGACGGGCTGGATCCGGCGGCGCAGCCCGTCGGGCATCCCCAGGTAGGCGGCGACGAACGGATGGCGGCGGTTGACGGTCGTGAGCACCAGCGACCCGCCCGGCCGCAGCCAGCGGGCCAGGTTGACGAACGCGGCATCCGGGTCGGCGAAGTGCTCCACGGTGAACGAGCTGAGGACGACGTCGAAGGTCGCCGGAGGGAACGCGTCCGGGCTCGCGCAGAGGTCGACCGTGGCGAACTCGTCGAGGTACGGGAGCGCTCCCGGTGCCGGGGCGTGGATGTCGACGCCCACGAACCGGCCGATCCGGGCCCGGTGGCGGGCCAGCGCCGAGTTGCGGCCGCAGCCGGCGTCGAGGACGACGACCGCCGGTGGCGCCGCGCCCTCCGCCCCGCGCACCGCCTCGGCCCGTCCGATCGCGTCGTCGAGGGCGACCCGGACCAGCTCCGCGACGCCAGGGACGATGCCGAGCCGGCGGAGCGTGCCCTCGCGGCGGTTGCTCGCCTCGCGGCGGTTGCTCGCCTCGCGGCCGTCGCTCATCACGCCGTCGCGGTGGCGGCCTCGACCACGCCGTGCTCCTCGAGCCAGCGCTCGGCGTCGATCGCGGCGCGGCAGCCGTCCCCGGCGGCCGTCACCGCCTGGCGGTAGCGATGGTCGTGGACGTCGCCGGCGATGAAGACCCCCTCGATCCGGGAGTAGGTCTCGTGCTCGACGACCAGGTAGCCCTTCTCGTCCTTCTCCAGCCATCCCTCGAAGGGAGCGGTGTTCGGCCGGTGGCCGATCGCGAGGAAGAAGCCCTCGACGGGCAGGTCCCGCGTCGCGCCGGTCGCCACGTCGCGCAGGCGCACGCCCGTGACCGCGTCGTCGCCGAGCACCTCGTCGACCGTCACGCCGCGGTGGATCTCGATTCCGGGATGGCTCTCGGCGCGGGCCTGCATGATCCGGCTGGCCCGGAACTCGTCCCGACGGTGGAGGAGGTGGACCCTGGAGGCGAAGCGGGTGAGGTAGAGCGCCTCCTCGAGGGCCGTGTCGCCGCCCCCGACTACGGCGACCACCTTGTCCCGAAAGAAGAAGCCGTCGCAGGTCGCGCACGCCGAGACGCCGTGTCCGCGGAGCCGCTCCTCGGACGGCAGGCCCAGCCAGAGCGCCGAGGCCCCGGTCGCCACGATGACGGCCTGGCCGCGGTACTCCACGCCGCCCGCCCAGGCCCGGAAGGGGCGGCTCGAGATGTCGACGCGGTCCGCCTCGACGTCGAAGATGCGCGTCCCGAAGCGCTCCGCCTGCTGGCGGAAGCGGAGCATCAGCTCGGGGCCCTGGATCCCGTCCGGGAAGCCCGGGTAGTTCTCGACCTTGGTCGTGATCGTGAGCTGGCCCCCCGGCTGGTAGCCGGCGAGGACGATGGGCCGGAGGTCCGCGCGGGCCGCGTAGATGGCGGCCGTCAGGCCGGCCGGGCCCGAGCCGAGGATGAGGACGTTCGCATCGAGCGGGCCGTCGGCGGCCGGGGCGAGCGGCGGGGCGGCGAGGGGGGCCGCGTCGCCGGCGGCCCCGAAGTCGATGGCGAAGCCGCCGAAGGGGGAGCTGGGTTCAGACATCGGAAGGACAGGTCTCGTGCTGGGGTCGGCCGCGGGCACGCGCGGAACGGGCAGCTATCCTAGCACGCCGCCAATACCCCCTGGGAGTATCCAGCCGGGGGGCCGGGCCGCCGGAGCACGCTACGCGATCTCGACGAGGACGCCTTCGGAGCCGGGCTCGGGGTGCGCAATCTTGACCTCCCCCACGAGCTGGCCCAGGTGGGCGCGCACCGCCTCGAGCGTCCCGCCGGTCGACGACGAGACGAGCAGCCGGGGCGCGACCGCCGGCACGTCCGCGCCGAACGCGGACGCGAAGATGCCGGGCCAGGCGGTCCTGAAGGCGTGCACGTCGTCAAGGAAGCCCGGCCGTCCGGGCGCCCCGATCACCACGAACTCATCGCCCCCGTCGCGGATGGCGCGCGCCCAGGCGATCCCGCCGAGGGCCTCGGCGAAGGACCGCAGGACCTCGTCCCCGAGCTGCTGGCCCTTGGCGTTGTTGAACTCCTTGAAGCCGGCCAGGTCGCAGAAGAGGATCGGCATCGCGGCCTCGCGCAGGCCCGGGACGGCGCCCAGGACGCGGGCCATGTCGGAGAAGTAGGTGTACGTGGGGATCCGCGTCTTGCGGTCGCGGTCCCACTTCTGGACGGCGGGCCAGGCGAACCGCTCGTGGTACGGGCGATCGGCGCGCTCCAGCCAGGCCACGACGGCCGATGTGAGCCACGGGACCTCGGGGTCGAGGGCGCGCCACCAGCCCGCGGGCTCCTGGAGCCGGGAGAGGTAGGCCGCGGTCGGGGCGGGGTCGAAGCCGGGGTCCAGGCGGCTCATCACCTCGGCCGCGGCGAGCGTCGTCAGGACGTCCGGCGGCTGCCCCGGGTCGGCCCAGCTCCCGTTCGCCCACCGCTCGCCTGCCACGAAGGCCACGATCCCCGGCACGAGCGACGGGTAGAGCCCCAGGGTCCAGAGCCCGAGGACGAGGTGAGCGCTCGCCGAGATGAGCGGGAGGCCCCCGAAGGGCGCCGTGTTGCCGCAGACGACGCCGGCGACCCGCGTCGCCAGCGTCGCGTAACGGGTGGCCGTCGCCACGAGGAGGGCGTGGACGTGGGGCGAGACGTGCGGCCGGTCGGTGGCGACCCAGAGGCCGAAGGTGTCGCGCCACGGGTCGGAGCCCAGGATCCACCAGGCCAGCTCCGTCTCGATCACCGGCATCATCTCGCGCCGGAGGTAGCCGGCCGTCTCGGCGGCGGGGCCGCCGGTCGCCTCGAGGCGTGCCAGGAGCTCCAGGGTGTCGACGATCGCGATCGGGTCGCGCAGGCGCTCGAGGTATGCCGTCAGGTCCGCGGCCATGAGCCGGCCCTCGCCCGGACGCCACGAGATGCGCGGCCGGCGCCCCCAGCGGGCGTACGCGTGCACCTGGGATGGGTCGCGGTGCCAGGGGAACGGCCCGGCCGACGGCGAGGGTGCGTCCATCCACCGCCGGAGGTTGGCTAGGAACGCGGTTGCGACCGGGCTGCCGAGCCGGTCGGGGGCCGCGAGCAGGATGCTCGCGGCGAGGCCGTCGTCGAGGGGGAGGTCGTCGGCGAGGGCGGCGAGCGCGGCCCGGGCGCGGGCGATGGCGACGGCCGGATCGGCCTGGCCCTCGGCGTATTCGAGCGGGTCGATCGCCGGGGGCGGGGCGTCCTGCGCGGCCGGCGTCGGGCGGGTGGCCGCCCGGCGGCCGCCGTCCGCGTCGCCCGGACCGACCGGGACGACATGGGCCCGGGGATCCCACGGGGGTCGAGCGGCGAAGCCCTTGAGCATGAGCGAAGGGTGCTCCCGCCGCCGCGAGGGCGCGAGAGACCCGGTGGTACCGGGTGGGTCCGGGCACCGCACAAGATCGCGACCGAGGTGCGGGCCACGCACCACCACGCTGCCCACGATTGCTTCCGCCCGGAAGAGGTGCATACGGCTGCGCCCGTGAAGCTCCAGCCTGGGTCGGCCTTCAGCGCGGTGAACGACGGCCTGGGTCACGGGGTCGGCGACGGGCTGCTCCAGGCGATCGCCCGGCGGATCGCCGACCAGCTGGGGGCGGAAGACAGCCTGGCGCGGTTCGGGGGCGACGAGTTCGTGATCGTGGTCGGGAGTGCGCGGAGCGTTGCGAACGTCGCCCGCCTGGTTCGGGAGTACCAGGATTGGATCGCGATGCCCTTCAGCATCGACGGCCACGACGTCGTCGTCACCTGCAGCGTGGGCGTCAGCCTCTATCCGACGGACGGCACCGACGCAGCCACGCTGCTTCGCCGCGCCGCGGCGGCGCTGCGGCAGGCCAAGGTCCGGGGTCGCAACACGATGGCCTTCGTGGACATCGCCGAGGCCGCTGGGCTCGAGGATCGCATGGAGCTGGAGCGTCACCTGCGGAGCGCCACGGCCCGGAACGAGCTGCTGCTCCATTACCAGCCCCAGGTGGACATGGCCGACCGTTCGCTCGTCGGCGTCGAGGCGCTGGTCCGCTGGCAACACCCCGAACGGGGTCTGGTGCCGCCCGGCGAGTTCATCCCGCTCGCCGAGGAGATCGGCATCATCGGGGAGATCGGCGAGTGGGTCCTGGCCGAGGCCTGCCGCCAGGTCGCCGCGTGGCAGGTCGAAGGCCTCCTCGTACCGCGGGTCGCGGTCAATGTCTCCTCGGTGCAGCTGGAGCACGCGGGCCTGGCCGCGACGGTGCAGGCCGCCCTCGACGGTGCGGACATCGCACCGGAGCGGTTGGAGCTGGAGGTGACCGAGTCGGCGATCATGCGCCACTCGGCAACGGCCTCGGCGGTCCTGGGGGAGCTGCAGGCGCTTAACGTCGATCTGGCTCTGGACGACTTCGGCACCGGCAACTCCTCGCTGGCCCAGCTCCGGCATCTGCCGCTGCGCCGGCTGAAGATCGACATCTCCTTCGTCCGCGACATCGGCCGCGACCCGGCGGCCGAGGCGATCACCCGGGCGATCATCGCGATGGCGGCCAGCCTCGGGCTTCAGACCGTCGCCGAGGGTGTCGAGGAGGAGCACCAGGCAGCGTTCCTGCGCGACGCGGGCTGCGACATCGGCCAGGGCTACCTCTTCGGCCGCCCGGTCCCGGCGGACGCCCTGCGGGACGCGTGGCGCCAAGGATGACGCAATCCGAACGAGCCCCCGGCGAGCCCGTCGACTCGGAGGTCCCCGAGCCCGCCGGCGGGTTCGAGCAGGCGGTCATCGACCATCTCTACGACGGCGTCTACTACGTCGATCGCGGGCGCCGGATCCGGTACTGGAACCAGGGGGCCGAGCGCTGACCGGATATGAGGCGACCGCCGTCGTCGGGCAGTTCTGCTACCACAACCTCCTCAACCACGTGGACGCCGCCGGGCAGCAGCTCTGCCGCTCCGCCTGCCCGCTGGCGGCCACGATGGGCGACGGCGAGCCGCGCGAGGCCGAGGTCTTCCTCCGCCATCGCGAGGGCCATCGGGTCCCCGTGCGGGTGCGGACGACGCCGGTGCGGGACCGCGAGGGCAAGGTCATTGGCGCGGTCGAGATCTTCGACGACAGCACCGAGCTCTCGGCCGGGCGACGCGAAATCTCGGAGCTGCGGGATCTCGCGATGCGCGACGCCCTGACCGGCCTCCCGAACCGCCGCCATTTCGAGATGTCGACGGCCTCGCGGATCGCCGAGCTCGCGGGCTACGGCCGCCCGTTCGGGTTGCTCATCGCCGACATCGACCGGTTCAAGCTGGTCAACGATCAGCACGGGCACGCCGCCGGCGACGTGGCGTTGCGAACGGTCGCCCGCACGCTGCTCGAGTCGTCGCGGGCCATGGACGACATCGCGCGGTTCGGCGGCGAGGAGTTCGTCCTCACGATCACCGACGTCGACGCGGCCGCCCTGCGCGGGATCGCCGAACGCTTCCGGGCGCTGGTCGAGCGGTCGCGCGTCCGGTCCGATGACCGGGACCTCCGGATCACGATCTCCCTCGGCGGGACGATTGCCGCCGTCGGGGAGACCGCGGAGGTGATCTTCGAACGGGCCGACGCGGCGCTCTACCGGGCCAAGGAGGGCGGCCGGAACCGCGTGGTCCTGCACGGCGACGCGGAGGTCGCTCCGTAGCGGTCTCTACGTCGTCGGGATCGCGTGGGTCAGCGCTGCCAGGCGCTCCGCCAGGGCGTCCACGCCCGGCTGCTCGATGTTCTGGATGCCGACGATCACGTGCTGGGCGCCCGCGCCTGCCAGCGCGGCGAAGCGTTCGGCCGCCGCCTCGGGCGTCTCGGTCCCCGTCGCCCCGTCGACAGAGAGCCGGGTGCTCTGGAGGGTGGAGCGTTCGATCTCCTCGAACGGCCGGCCGACGGCCTCGCAGTGCTCTCCCAGGATCGCGTACTTGCGGCGGAGGATGTCGGGGCCGCCGAAGACGTTCGTGGCGTCCGCGTACTGGGCCACGAGGCGCAGCGTCTTCTTCTCGCCGCCGCCCCCGATCATGATCGGCACCCGGGGCCGGCTGATGGCCTGGGGGGAGCTCAGCAGGCGCGTCGCCGTGAAATGAGTGCCCTCGAACCGCTCCTCCGTGCCACGTTCCCCGGTCCACATCGCGTGGGCGATGCGGAGCGTCTCCTCCAGCATCTCGAAGCGGGTCCCGAGGGGCGGCATCGGGAAGCCGAGGCCGTCGCTCTCCTCCTGGTTCCACGCCGCCCCGATCCCCAGCCACGTCCGGCCGCCGGAGAGGACGTCGAGCGTCGTCGCCGCCTTCACCCAGAGCCCGGGCAGCCGGTAGTGGACGCCGCCGACCATGAGCCCCAGGCGGGCCCGCCGCGTGTGGGCGGCCATGAAGCCGAGGGCCGTCCAGCCCTCGAGCATCGGGTCCTCCGCCGGCCCGAGTCCGCGGATCTGGAAGAAGTGGTCCATGACCCAGATGGAGTCGAAGCCGGCCTCGTCCGCATCGTGGGCCACGCGGGCCAGGGTGGGCCCGATCGCGGGCGTGCCGCCGGCGTAGTCGAAGCGGTTGAGCTGGAGGCCGATCTTCACTGGGCGGAGGCTCCTGGCGGGCGGTGCTCGGGGAGACGCGAGCGTACACCGGCGCCTGCCGGCCGCGTCGCGGCCGCAGCCGGTCGATGCAAGGTTTCGGGTCCCACCACGCGGCGTTCGGTGGCCGATCCGGGCCCCCGGCGGCATCCTGGGCGTCGAACGGAGCGTGCTCGACCGGGATTCCGTGCACGACCTAGGCGGAAGGAGCGCCGACCGGAGCCCGCGGCCGGCGCGCGCCTGATCCGGCACAGAGAATGGGATGCTTCTGCGGCCGGCCGGCCCCGCCACGCCGCGGCCGCGGCGGCCAGCCGCACCTCAGCGGAACAGGTCGAGCTCCGGCGGCATGAGGACGTCGGCACGGACGCTTCCCTCGCCGGGGGGTGGCGCGGCACCGCGGACCAGGGCGGCCGGCCGGCGGGCTGCCTTGCCGAGGACGAGCTCCGCGGCCGAGGCGATCTCGTCAGCGACGGCGCGGACGGTGGCGGCCATGATCCGACCGTCGGCGTCGGGCGTGCCCCGCAGGTCCTCCAGCGGGCGGAAGCCGGCGACGCCGATCGCGAGGTCGGTGATCCCGAAGCGCCACGGCCGCCCCAGGCTGTCCGAGACGACGACGCCCAGCGCCACCCCAAAGCGCGCGGCCAGCCCGTCGCGGATCCGCCGCGCGGAGGCGTCGGGGTCGTCCGGCAGGAGCAGCACGACCTGGCCGCTCCTGGGGCCCACGTTGCTGGCGTCGACCCCGGCGTTCGCCAGGACGAAGCCGTGGCGCGTCTCCGCGATGATCACGCCGTTGGCCATCCGGACGACGCGGACCGCTTCGCGCAGGACAACCTCGACCTGGCGCGGGT
>CAZVPS010000086.1:0-8700 GCA_964629105.1 uncultured Anaerolineaceae bacterium | reverse complement strand
CCGGCCGCGGCGGCGGGGGACGGGCGGCCCGGGCGACGCGGCCGGCGCGGCCGGCGCGGCCAACTCGGTTGTGACTGCCTCGAGGGCCGTCTCGGCGTTGGGCAGGAGGGCCTCGTCGACCTCGTCGGTGCGGGCGGAGGGTGACATCGCGGGCGTTATACCACGCCGCGGAGGGCCGTCTCCCGCTCCCCCGGCAGGGGCGGCGGCTCCACCCGGATGAACGTCTCGCGCCCCAGCCGGGTCTCGAGCATCTCGCGCGGCGCCATCGACCAGTCCTCCCGGACCTGGCTGGCGTGGCAGGCGAACGCCGCGAGCTTCCGGTCGAGGACCGGCCTGACGTCGACGTGGCTGGTGAAGTCCTCATCGGGCCGGACGAGCTCGACGAGGCGCCGCTGCTGGAGGAGGTCGTCCGCGGTGGGCTCCTTCGGCTGCGCCTGATCCTCGCCGCGCAGGGTGGCCCACTGGGCCTCCATCTCGCCCCAGCCTGCGAGATCGCTCCGGGACAGCGCCTGGTGGTACAGCGTCGTCGGCCCGCCGGGCTCGGCCGCGGCGCGCCGGAACGCCTCGGTCGCCCGGGCCGAGATCGTCACGTGGTCAGGGTGGCCATAGATGCCGCCGGGATCGAAGGTGACGACGGTGGCCGGGCGCAGCCCGCGGATGACCCCGACAAGGCGCACGACGACCTCCTCCTCGTCGGCGAGGGCGAGACAGCCGGCCGGCTTTGCCCACCCCTCCATCCCCGAGTCGCCGTAGCCCAGGAAGATCGGCTCGGCAACGCCCAGCGCCGACATCGCGCAGCGAAGCTCGCCGCGTCGCAGCTCGGGGTCCAGCTCCCGGGAACCCTCCTCGCCGCCCTGGTCCCCGTCCGTCGCGCAGACGATCCAGGTCGGGACGCCCGCCGCAGCCGCCAGCGCCATCGCCCCTCCGGCGCCGAAGGTCTCGTCGTCGGGGTGGGCGAAGATCGCCAGGAGCCCGCGCGGAGCGGGCACGTCGGGCCGGGCCTCAGTCACCGGTGACGGCGCTCCGGAGGTGCGGTGACGGCGGCCTCGAGCTGGTCGCCGAGCTCGACGGTCCGCCGGTAGGCCGCCCAGACCGCCTCGGAGAGGACCGTCCGCAGGCGGCCAGACTCCAGCTCGTGGAGCGCCGCCGCGCTCGTGCCGCCGGGTGACGTGACCATGTTCCGGAGGACCGCCGGGTGGGCGCCGGACTGCTTGGCGAAGAACGTGCTCCCCTCGAGCGTCTCGACGACGAGGTCGTGAGCGACGTGGCGCGGGAAGCCGAGGTGGACGGCGGCGTCGATGAGCGCCTCCATGAAGAGGAAGACGTACGTCGGCCCGGTGCCCGACACGGCGGTCGCCATCGCCACGAACTTCTCGTCGTCGACCTCGAGCTCGGCGCCGAGGGCGGAGAGGAGCGCCTTCGCCTGGGCCCGCTGGTCGGCGGTCGTCTCGGGGGTGGCGTACCAGACGGTCATCCCACGGCCCAGCTGGGCCGGCGTGTTGGGCATGCTGCGGACGAGCTCGCGGTGGCCCAGGAGCCCCTCGAGCGCCGTCGTGGTGGCCCCGCGATCACGCTCAGGACCAGCTGTCCGGCCACCAGGTGCGGCCCGATCTCGCGGCCGACCCGGGCCAGCATCTGGGGCTTGACCGCGAGCAGGACCACGTCCGCCCCGGCGACCGCCTCCACGTTGCTGGCAGTGACGCGGATCCCGTGCGCCCGGGCGAGCTCCTCGCGCCGCTCCGGCCGCGGATGGCTGGCGATCACCCGGGACGGCTCGACGAGCTGTCCGCGGATGAGGCCTGCGATCATGGATTCGGCCATGACGCCGGTGCCGACGGTGGCGAGGGTGCGGTCTGCGAGGGGCGACATGGCGGCGAGTGTATCCCACCGCCCCGCCGGGTCAGGCCGCGGCGCGGGCAGGGTCACAGGACGGGGACCCAGCTGCCGGGCGGCGCAAGGTCCACGAAGGCCGCGGGATCGAAGATCTCGGCCAGGATCTCTATCCCGTCGATCACCCGCGGTCCCGGGCGGCTGAAGTAGGCGGCCGCGTCGAGGGCGAAGACCCGGCCGCGGCGAACCGCCTGGATCTCGGACCAGAACGGGGGCCGCGGCGTGGCCCTCCACGCCCGCGTCGCCTCGTCGAGGTGCATCCCGTGGGGAACCAGGAGCAGCATCTCGGGATCCACGTCCGCGATGGCCCCCCAGGTGGCCGGCGCGCTGGGCTCACCGTCGCTCCCGAGCACCTCCCAGCCCCCGGCGCGCCGGATCTGCTCGGGCACCCAGAGGCCCGCCGAAAAGAGCGGGTCCAGCCGGTCGAGGGCGACGATCCGCGGTGCGTGGTGGCCCTCGTCGCGCCGCCCGGCGGCGACCTCCTCGACGTCGGCCAGGCGTTCGCGGAGGATCTCCACCAGGCCGACGGCCTCGTCCTCGGCATCACTCATCGCGCCGACGGTCGCGATCGCGTGGAAGATCCCCTCCAGGCTGGCGGGATCCAGGACGACGACCGTGGCGCCGGGCCCGACGTCCCACGCGCGCGGCCCTGCACCGGCGAAGACCAGGTCCGGCCGCAGCGAGGCAAGCGCGGCCCTGTCGACCGCCCCCGACGACGGCTCCGTGACGACCGGGCGCCCCACGACGGCCGGGGGGAAGTCGCAGGCGTGCGAGACGCCCACGAGCTCGTCCTCCAGCCCGAGGGCCCAGACGATCTCCGTGGCAGCCGGCAGGAGCGAGACGATGCGCATCGGGCCGAGGTGCTCCCTGGACGGAATCGAAGCGACCGGCCATCCGGGGCCGGGGGCCGGTCGTCGAGGAGCGGGCGGCGCGGCGCCCGCTCAGGGGGCGCCGGCTGCTTCAGGCGGGCTTGATCGCCTCGACCATCGCCCGGGCGGCGGCCTTGTCCGTGAACCAGACCGCGTTGATCTTCGTGTACTCGGTCCACTCGGCCGGCAGCGACTCCTCGGGGAAGATGGCGCTCACCGGGCACTCGGGCTCGCACGCGCCGCAGTCGATACACTCGTCCGGGTCGATGTACAGAATCCGGTCGGCGCCCTGCTCGAAATGGATGCAGTCGACGGGGCAGACCGCCACGCACGCCTGGTCCATCACGTCGACGCACGGCTCGGCGATCACATAGGTCATCTCTCGAGAACCTCCGTACCAACTCAACATGGCACCGGCCACACCGTTCCCGGGCGGCGGGCGCCGACGCCCGCAGGGGCGAGGTTACCACTTGCCGCGGCCTCCGGAGCCTCGTCTGTACGGCTCTGGGAGCGACGGCCGCACCTGGCGGCCCCCCGGGGGCCGGCGCTACATTCCCTCGGGCTTGTACGACGGGTCGAGGTAGGTCGCGGGCTCGTCGTCGAAGTCGAGCTTGCAGCCCTTGCCGCAGAAGTAGTAGACGGTCCCCTCGTGCTCGGAGGTGAGGGTCGCCGTCTCCGTTTCGACCTCCATCCCGCAGACCGGGTCGATCGCGATCGCCATGATGGGCTGCTCCGCTGCCGCCCGGCACCCGCCGGGTCTTCCGGGGGAGCATAGAACGGCGCGCCGCGACTCGACGAGACCGCTACGATGGTGCGATGGAAACGGTGACCGACCTTGATGCCGCGCGCGCCCGCCTGGCGGCGGAGCAGGCCCGCGTGCGGGCCGAGCTCGGCGAGGAGATCGAGGCGCCCGGCCAGATGACCTACGGGTCGCAGGCAGCGGCCGCCGCCCAGGTCTTCGCCCAGCAGCGCGACCTCGCCTTCCGGGAGCAGGCGGAGCGGCGGTTCCACGCCATCCTGCACGCGCTCGCGCGCCTCGAGGCCGGGACATACACGGCCTGCGAGGTCTGCGGCGGCCCCATCTCCGCCGAGCGCCACGAGGTGGTCCCCTGGGCGACCACCTGCGTCGAGTGCGGCCGGACCCACCGCTAGCGCGCCAGCGGCCCGCGCCGTGAGCGTCCCGGATCCCGCGACGTGAACATCCCGGACCCCGCGGCGGCGCTCGTCGATCTCGCCCGGATCCGGGCGGCCGCGGAGACGCTCCGGGGCGTCGCGGTGCGCACGCCGCTCGTGGCCCTGGGCGATCCGGCCCGGCGTCACCTCCTCAAGGCCGAGTCGCTGCAGCCGATCGGCGCCTTCAAGATCCGGGGCGCCTACAACGCGGCCGCGTCCCTCTCCCCGGAAGAACGCGCCCGCGGGCTGATCACGTACTCGTCGGGGAACCACGCCCAGGGCGTCGCGCGGGCCGCCCGGATCCTCGGCGTTCCCGCGGTCATCGTCATGCCGGAAAACGCGCCCGCGATCAAGCGCGCCCGCGTGCTCGCCGACGGCGCCGAGGTCGTCACCGTCGGCAATGCCAGCGCCGAGCGCCACGCCGTCGCCGAGCGCCTGGCCGCGGAGCGCGGCCTCGCGATGATCCCTCCCTACGACGACGACCGGATCATCGCCGGGCAGGCCACCTGCGGGCTGGAGATCGCCGAGGATCTCCCCGACCTCTTCGCCGTCCTCGTCCCGATCGGCGGTGGCGGGCTCGCCTCCGGCGTCGCGGCGGCCGTCAAGGCGCTCCGTCCGGGCGCCCGCGTGATCGGCGTGGAGCCCGAGCTGGCGGCGGACGCGCAGGAGTCGCTGCGCCGGGGCCGGATCGTGGAATGGTCCGCTGCGGACGTCTCGCGGACGATCGCGGACGGGACGCGCACCCAGGCGCTCGGGATCCGCACGTTCGCCCACCTGCGGGCGCTCCTCGACGACATCGTGACGGTGAGCGAGGAGGAGATCGCCGCCGCGGTGCGGATTGCCGCCGAGGAGGCGCGCCTGGTCGTCGAGCCCTCCGGCGCCCTCTCGATCGCGGCCCTGCGCTTCCGGGCAGCCGAGGCGGGCGTGGCGGGGCCCCCGGGGCCCGTGGTCTGCGTGGTCTCGGGCGGCAACGTGGACCCGGAGCGCTACCGCGCCTACCTCGAGGCGCCGATCCCCTCGACCTGAGCCGCGGCCGGGGGCCAGGGCCGGGGCCGAGGCCGGGGCGATTGTTACGTGCCCCCGGCGCACGTAACGGTGGCTGGAGGAGCGGAACGGGCCCGGCAGCCGGCCCGCGAGCGCCCGCGACTAGGGCTCGGCCGCCATCGGTTGCCTCTTCGGCCGCCACTTGTCGCCTCCGGGACAGAGGACACCGCGGCGCAGAGCACACCGGACCAGGGACTCGCGGCCTGCCGGAGCACGGACTCGGGGCCTGTCCGCACCCGCCGGCATTGCTTCGAACGTCGTTACGTGCTCCCGAAGCAATCCTCGACACGACCGGTCGCGTCAGCGGCCGTTGCCTACCGGGTCAGGCCGCACCCGTCTCCCGGTTTGGGACGCCGCCCTCCGCCCGGGCAGCCTGCGCCCCAACCTGCGCCAGCGGCCCCGCAGCCTGCGCCCGCGCGTCGGCCGCCCGCGCGTCCTCCATGCCCTCGCGCCGGCGCGTGTCCGCCTCCTCGTGGCGCATCCACGCGGCGATTGCGAGCAAGATCGCGACGATGAACCCGGCGTCGCCCACGCCCCACATGATCGCGCCGGCGAGCTGCTGGTCCTCCAGGGGCGAGGGCGGCCACGTCCGCCCGGTCGTCGCGTAGTGGGGGTAGAGGATCTGCTCGGAGAAGAGGATCGCCACGCCGAGCAGGGAGTTGAGGGGCATCTGCAGGAAGAGGTAGAAGAGGCGCGCTGCGTGGGGGAGGCGCCACGGGCTGGGATCGCGCCCGACCACCGGCCACCAGAAGAGGAGCGCGGTCCCCAGGTAGAGGACGTGCTCCACGTCGTGGATCAGCGGATCCTCCAGCGCCGCGTCGAAGAGCGGCGAGACGTGGCTCCCCCACATCACGACGGTGAAGAGGAGCCACGCCACGAGCGGGTGGGCGACGACCTTCACGGCCCGCGACCGGAGGACCGGGAGGACCCAGCGGTTGCGGGCCGCTGGCGTCGCCACCCGGAGCACGAGCGTGATCGGCGCCGCCAGGACAATGGCCGGCGCCGCCCCGAAGACGAGCAGCAGGTGCTGGACCATGTGGACGGCGAAGAGCTCGGTGTCGTAGCGCTCGATCCCCGAGAGGAGGGCGACGGCGATGCAGGCGAGGCCGACGAGGAAGAAGACGGGCCGGTCCGCAGGGACGGGGTTGGCAGGGTGGGCGGCGTTCACCCGCCGGACGGCCCACAGGCAGGCCGCGGCCGCGACAGGCAGGGGGACGACGATCTGCGGCGGGAACGACCACCCGTACAGGAATGCCGCGAGGTCGGGCGGCGGGGGCACCTCGCCCCCGTGGGCACGCGCGGCCGGGACTGCGAGGAGCGCAGCGACGGGGAGGGCACCCAGCATCCCGGCGAGGAGGCGGGCAGGTCGGAGGCCGGGGCGGCGACGGGTCACGCGCCCATTCTCGCGCGTCCGTCGGCCGCCCCACTGTTGCGCGCCGGGCACCCGATTCTTCATATGCGCATCTCCGCACGCGGTTCGGGTATCATGCCCGGGCTCCCGTCCGCAGGCGTCCCGGCGCGGAGCGTGCGGAGTGGGCTGTCCAATCGCGCGGGCGGAGCGCGGCGGCAGGCAGGGCTGGTGGGAGGCTCGATGACGTTCACCCGGAAGAGGCCGCATCGCCGAGCGGCGATCCTGTCGCTGCTGGCCGTGGCCGCGCTCCTCGTGGCGGGCTGCACGGACTTCGACATCCGCACGGCGTTCCCGCCCGACGCCGCATCCACGCAGGGTCAGGCGACCCGCAACCTCTACGACATCGTCTTCGTCATCGGCGCCGCGATCTTCGTGCTCGTCGAGGGCCTGATCCTCTTCGCCGTGCTGCGCTACCGCCGCCGCAAGGGCGACGACGAGCTGCCGCCGCAGATCCACGGCAACAACAAGCTGGAGATCATCTGGACGGCGATCCCGATCGCCATCGTCCTCGCCCTCTTCGTCCTCTCCTGGCAGACCCTCAACACGATCGACGCCCGCAAGCCGGATCCACCGGTCCGGATCGGCGTCGTGGCCTACCAGTGGCAGTGGCAGTTCGTCTACGCGCCCATCGACATCCGCTGGGAGGACTGCGGGGCGCCCCAGAACAAGGGCAAGTGCGTCACGATCTTCGGCGTTCCGCCGCCCGGTGGAGACCGGACGAACTGGACGCCCCCCCAGATGCATGTTCCCGTCGGCGAGACGGTCGAGCTGCAGATGCACTCCACCGACGTCATCCACTCCTTCTACGTGCCGGCCTTCCTGTACCAGCGCGACATCACGCCGCGCAAGGACCAGGTCATCCAGTTCCTGGCCGACCGCGAGGGGACCTACCGGGGCCAGTGCACCCAGTTCTGCGGCCTCCTCCACCAGGCCATGGAGTTCGAGGTCGTCGTCGAGAGCCGCGAGGCCTTCAACACGTTCCTCTCGGACGCCCTCACGCCGCCGGCCGCGCCCACCCCGGCACCCCCGACCAGCGCCGAGCCGGGCGCCAGCCAGCCGCCGGGGCTGTCGGTCACCCTGAAGCTCGCCGCCCAGGGCGTGGCCTACGACACGGCCAGCCTCGAGGCGCCCGCGAACACGCCCTTCACGATCGCGTTCACCAACAACGACGCCGGGATCCCCCACAACGTGGCAATCCACGGGGACAGCCCGACCGGGCCCGAGGTCTGGAAGGGCGAGATCTTCAACGGGGTGGAGACGCGCAGGTACGAGGTCCCGGCGCTCGCGGCGGGCACGTACGGCTTCGTCTGCACGGTCCACCCGAACATGACCGGCACCCTCACGGTCAGGTAGGAGACCCGATGGCGACCACCGCGCTCCGCCCTGCCGCTGCCCGTCGTACCGGGCTCTTCGAGTGGCTGACGACCACCGACCACAAGAAGATCGGGATCCTCTACTTCTTCAACTCGCTCCTGCTCTTCCTCGTCGGCGGCGTCCTCGCCCTCGCCGTCCGCACCGAGCTGGCCCAGCCGGGCCTCCAGGTGATGAACGAGTCGACCTACAACCAGATGTTCACGATGCACGCGTCGGTGATGATCTTCTGGGTCGTCATCCCGTTCCTGGCGGGCTTCGGGAACTACCTGACGCCGCTGATGATCGGGGCGCCCGACATGGCCTTCCCGCGCATCAACGCCCTCTCGTTCTGGCTGCTCCCGCTCTCTGCGCTCATCGCGATCCTGGGCTTCCCGCTCGGCGGGGCCGCCGCCAACGGGTGGACCAGCTACAGCCCCCTCGCCCAGGACAAGTACGCCTCGGGGCTGGGCACGGACCTCTGGATCATCGCCCTCCTCCTCGTGGGGACGAGCTCGATCCTGGGGGCGGTGAACTTCCTGGTCACGATCTTCAAGATGCGGGCACCGGGGATGACCCTCTTCCGGATGCCGATCTTCGTGTGGACGATCCTCGTGACGAGCGTCCTCGTGCTGATGGGAACCCCCGTCCTCACCGCGGCGCTGATGATGCTGTACATCGACCGCAACTTCGGCGGCGCGTTCTTCAACACCGCGCTCGAGGGCGGCAACGCCATCCTCTGGCAGAACGTCTTCTGGTTCTACAGCCATCCAGCCGTCTACATCATGATCCTGCCGGCCATGGGGATCGTCAGCGAGGTCCTCCCGACCTTCAGCCGCAAGCCGCTCTTCGGCTACAAGGCGTTCGTCTTCGCCACCGCCGGGATCGGTGCCCTCGGGTTCTCCGTCTGGGCCCACCACATGTTCACGACGGGCTCGGTCTACCTGCCGTTCTTCAGCCTGA
>CAZVPS010000085.1:0-8727 GCA_964629105.1 uncultured Anaerolineaceae bacterium | reverse complement strand
CCGCGCCGGGGCCGGTGCGGGGCGCCAGCACGACGACGACGCCGGCCTCGCGGGCGTCAACGGCGGCGCGCAGGGGATCGGGGTGCGTGTTCCCGGAGCCGGTGGCCGCGACGACCACGCCGCGCGCCCCGGCGCGAACGGCGGCGTCGAGGGCGGCGCCGGTCGTCTCGAGCGCCGCAACGATGATGGGAACGGGCAGGGCGGCCGCCGCCGGGATCACGGGCAACCTCCGCCGGGGCCCGCGCGGACGGAGCCGCACGCCCCCCTCCCCCACCCGCCCGAGCGGCGGACCCTCGCGCGTCGCGAAGGCGTCCACGGCCGACGCGTGACGCTTGGCCACGGCGTCGGCCGCGTGGATCCGTCCCCCGAGCACGACGAGCACGCCCGCTCCCCGCGCCGCCTCCGCGACGGCGACGCGCACGGCGCCCAGCAGGTTGGCCGGGCCGTCCCAGTCCGGGTCGCTCGCGTTGCGCATGGCGCCCGTCACGACGACGGGTCGCGCGTCGGCGTGGCAGAGGTCCCACGCGAAGGCCGTCTCCTCGAGCGTATCGGTCCCCTGGACGACCACGACGCCGCGCACCGCCGGGTCCTGGAGCGCGCCGTCGATGACGCCGCGGATCCGGAGCACGTCCGCGAAGGAGAGATGGCTGGCCGGGATCCGGCCCAGGTCGATCGGGACGACCTCGGCGCGTCGGGCGAGGCCGGGCACCGCGGCCAGCAGGTCGCTGCCGTCGAGCGTGGGCACGGCGCCCCCGGCAGCCGTGTCGACGGTCATGCTGATCGTCCCGCCCGTGAATATCGCGGCCACCCGCGGCAGGGGGCTCACGGCTCCTCCGGAGAGGGGCCGGCGGTCGCGACCGCCTCGGCCTCGCGGGCAGCGACGACCTCAGCCGCGACCAGGTCGACGGGCTCGCCGGACGGCGCGGCGTCGCGGCGCCCCGCGAGCGACGCGATCCCCACGACAAGGATGACGAGGGCGGCGACCAGGACGACCGGCATCGTGCCGACCACGTCGGAGATGGGGCCGACGATGATGATCGGAAGGAGGCTGCCCACCGAGACGAGCATGTTGAGGATGCCGAAAACCCGCCCGCGGACCGCCTGGGGGATCTCCGCTTGGAGTTCCGTCTGGGCGGGGATGGCCGTGGCGGCGTAGCCGACCCCGGCCACGAAGGCGACGACGACGACCACCGTCAGCACGCTGACGAAGGCCGAGATGTCGGGCCCGGGCACCGCGTCGTCGACGTCGCGCACGAACTGGGCGATGGGGCCCGCGATGGAGATGAGCGCGAGGCTGACCCCGAGCACGATCATCCCGACCTCGATGAGGCGGCGTCGCAACACGAGGGACTGCAGGGCGTTGACCCCCACGGCGCCCACCACCACCCCGACCCCGAGCGGGAGGACGACCACGACGAAGTCCTTCGTGCGCAGGCCCAGCACGTCCTCGGCGAACCCCGGGCCGAGGACGCCGAGAATGCCCACGATGGAGGCGGCGATCCCCAGGTAGAGCAGCGCCCAGCGCACCACCGGGTGGGCGCGGACGTAGGCGATCCCCTCGCGGAACTGCTTGACGAACGAGCCGACCGCCTCCCCGGTCTCGTGCAGCGCGCCGTCGTGCGGCATCGTGCCCGGCGGTGCCGGCGGAAGCGTCCAGCAGAACGCGGCCGCGACGAGGTAGAGGGCCGCCACGATCGCGATGAGGATCGTCGGGTTGGCGATGGTCACCACGAGCGGGCCCAGCACGGTGAAGCCGATCGCGAAGGCTGCGTTCAGGGTGAGCGTGAAGACCCCGTTGGCGGCGGTGAGCTGGCCCCGCGGCACGACGAGCGGGATCATCGAAAGCTCCGCCGGCGCGAAGAACGTCGTCGCGATCGAGACGGCGATGTTCAGGGCGAAGACCACCCCGATGTTCATGTCGAAGAGGGCGAGCGCGATGAAGAAGAAGGCGCGCAGAAGGTTCGTGGCGACGAGCACCTTCCGGCGGTCGAAGCGGTCGACGTAGACGCCGGCCAGGGCGCTGAAGATCACCGCCGGCGCCAGGAAAGTGAGGATCAGGAGCGCAACGGCGCTGTTGGAGCCCGTCAGGTCGCGGATGAGGACCGTCAGCCCGTACAGGACCATGTTCCCGCCGACCTGGGTCGCCAGCTGGGAGAGCCAGAGCAGCAGGAACGGCCGGTTGCGGAAGACCGCGACGCTGCTCGCGTCGGGCGCCGTCGTCGGCAGCTCCCCGAGGTTCACGCCTGCCCCACCTCGGGACCCCGGACGGCGAAGTCGACGAGGCGCCGCTCGACGGCGCGGCGTTCGAGCAGCACGTGGCGCTCGCAGGTCGTGCAGCGGAGGCCGAGATCGGCGCCGAGCCGGTCGACATCCCAGGTGCGGCCGCCGCAGGGATGCGGGCGACGCAGCTCCAGGCGGTCGCCCAACCGGAAGGCGACGGGAAGGGTCATGCGCACACGGGAGACTGCATCGGCGGCGAGGGTAGCATCCGGGGCCGGGCCGCGGGGCGGGCCGCCACTACGGGCGCGGCACGCCGAGGATCGGCGCGAGCGACCGATCGGCGGCCGGGACGGCGACGCTTTCGAGGGGCGTCACCTCGAGGAGCACGTCCTCGTAGCGCGCCTGCAGCTGGGCGACCAGGCCGCCGGCGCGCGTCAGCCCGCCGGTCAGCGCCGCGGAGTTCCCGATCGCGAGGACCTCGATCCGGGGCCCGAGGGCGGTGTTCGCGATGGAGAGCGCTCCCACGGGTCCGGCCGCGATCGTCCCGGCCACGACACGGACACCGCCGACCGCGATCGCCTCCGCGCCGGCATTACGCAGCTCGTTGACGAGTTCGGAGATCGCCTCGGCCGGCACGCCCCCGAAGAGGAGGACGCGGATGCCGGGCCCCGTCGCCGGGTCCTCGCCGGACCAGATCCGGACGCGCTCGAGATCGCCGCGCAGCCGGCCCACCGACGTCTCGCCGCGGGCGTTGGCGGCCGCGATGGCGTCCAGCTGGCGCTGGGTGTCGGCGGCCTCGCCGCGGAGCTGGTCGTTGCGGGTGGTGAGATTCGCGATGAGGAGGGTCAGGTCCTGCGAGGACTGGGTCTCGAGACCTGTGCCCGCCTGCTGCGCCCGGAGCTGGATCACGACGAGCAGCCCCAGCAGGATCGCGATGGCGGTCAGGGCGAGCTGGCTCCGCGGCTGCTTCATCGCTCAGGGCTCGGGCGTGGGGCTGGGCGCCGGGGGCCGCGCGTAGCGGAGGGTGACCGTGCCCGCGTACGCCGGGACGGTCACGCGATCGGGCTCCGCGAACGAGATGCGGATCCCGAACCGATCCGCTCGCGCCTGGATGAGCTCGATGAACCCGGGCGAGGTCACGAGGATGTCGTACAGGTCGGGCGGCCCGATGGCCGCGACCTGGTACGGAGGGGCAAGGTAGGCCGAGTTCACGAGCAGGGTGCCGCCGATATCGACGAAGGCCGTCGCGGGGATGAGGCGCTCGCCGTTCACGGAGACAGCCTCGGCGCCGGCCAACCAGAGCTCCTCCACGACCAGCCGCAGGTCCCGCGCCCCGACGCGATAGTCGGCGACAGACCCGCCGGGCGGGACCGGTACCAGCGAATCCTCGAGCTGGAGGTAGATGCCGGGACCCTCGAGCGCCACGAGCCCCGCAGCGACGCGGGCTGCCCGTAGCGCGGCGTTCAGGTCGCTCACGAGGACGCCGCTTCCTGCGGCACCCTGCTCGGCGGCCGTGACTCTCGTGCGCAGGTCGAGGATCCGGCCCTTGAGCACTTCCTGCTGCGCCTGGAGGGCGACCACCGTCTCGACGAGCGGAGCGCGCTCCTGCGTCGTGTAGCGGACCCGCGGGGCCTCGCTGCGGACCTGGGCGGCGATCAGGAAGCCCAGCGCAACGAGCGCGCCCGCGAGCGCGACCTGCCACGACGGGATGGCCCGGATGCGGGAGGCGAGGCTCGTCACGGCGCCGCTCCGTCCGCTCTGTTCCCGAGCTCCGCTCTGTTCCGGGCGCGCCGTCGGCGGACGTATGCCAGCGTGCCCCCCACGAGGAGGCCCGCCAGCGCGGCGATGACGAGGATCAACCCCTCGCCGAACGGCGAGCCCCCGTCGTCGGTCGGACCCCCCGGCCCGGGCCCCGGCGAGCCGCCCGGCGACGCGCTCGGCGCGGCGGAGCCCAGGGGCGGGGCCGGGGTCGCGTCCGACTCCCAGCCCGGCGGCAGCGGACCGGCCGGCGCCGGCTGCGGTCCGTGCCGGGTCGGGGGTTCCGCGCCCAGGTCCGCCAGCCATGCAGCTTCGAATCCCGCGAGGTCGGTGCCCACCGCGGCGGTGAACGCTTCATCGTCCGTGACGCCGTCGGCGTAGCTGCGGATGAGCTTCACGAGGGCCCCCGTCCCCTGCTCCCGGATGAAGTAGTCCACCGCGGAGACGCTCTCCTCGTAGGCCAGGTAGAAGCCTTCGGCCGACGTCGGGAACTGGCCGCCGAGGGCCCGGAGGGGCATGAGCCGCCCGCCCGACGTGGCTGCCTCCACCGCGCGACGGTCGGACGACTTGTACCCCTCCGACAGGTACATGGCGACGCCTTCGTTGAGCCAGGTGGGCGGGAAGTGGTACGGGTTGCGGACGGCGGTGTCGAAGACAAGATGGGTCAATTCATGCGCGATGACGGTCGCCAGCCACGGATCGTTGAGATCGCCGGGCCCGATGAGGGCGAACATCGTGCGGATGTCGGCGTGGGCCTGGCCCCCGACGTTCTCCCGCGTGCCAGGTCCCAGCGCGTCGTAGAAGGCGCCCTGCTCCGCGTAGGCGTAGAAGTCGATCGGGTCGGACTCCGTGACGCCCAGGAAGGTGGCGGCGTCCCGCACGGCCCGCTCCCCGATCTCGAGTGCCCGGCGTCCGAACGCGTCCGAGCCGTCGTACCAATGCAGGCGGACCAGGTCGCCCTCGACGGTCCGCCACCTGAACCGGGTGTCGGCGTAGACGACCCGCACCGGCGGCCCCACCACGGGAGCCTGCGCCCGATCCTGGGGCACGAGTCGCCAGCGGGCAGTGATGGGAGTGTTGGGCGAGATATGCCCGTCCTTGGAGATCGACCAGAGGTACCTGAGCTCGCGTGCGCCGGCGGCCGTCGCGCCCGCGGCCTCGGCGACGAAGGGTCCGATGCTGTCCGGGAGCGTGAGGAGGATCTCCACCCGCGCCAGCGGCACCGGGCTGTCGAATGCCTGGGTGAACGTGATCTCCATTCCGAAGGTCGCCCTGGCGGACGGCGGCTCGAAGGTCGGAGACGCGGCGGCGACGCCGGCGGTCAGGAGCCCGAGGACGAGAGCCGCCGCGGCCGCGGCGCGCAGCAGGCGGCTCATTGCCCGGCCCAGGCGAGGCCGGCCAGGCGGAGGATCCCGAGACCGTTGGACGTCGCGCCCAGGAGTCCCTCGCGCGCAAGCGCCGCGGACGTCCCGTAGCTGACCGGGACGACGGGGACCTCCTGGGCCAGGACCTGCTCTGCGGCGTCGTACCCGGCCCGGGCCGTCGCCGGATCGGTCGTCCCGACCGCCTGCGCGATCGCCTCGTCGAACGCGGTGCTCGACCAGCCGCCGTAGTTGTTCGGCTGGTCGGTGCCGAGGAGGATCCCGAGGAAGTCGTTCGGCGAGGGGTAGTCGGCAATCCAGGAGAGGGCCCACAGGTCCGGCGAGTCCTGGCTCCCCAGGCGCGCGAAGAGCGTCGCGAAGTCAAGGGCCTCGTACGTGATCGCGACCCCGAGGTTCGTGCGGAGCTGCGCGACGATCGCCTGGTCGTAGGCCGTGCCGGCCGTCACGAGCGTCACCGGCGGGAACGTCGATGGGTCGGAGAACCCCGCCTTCGCGAGGAGGCGGCGCGCCTCTGCCGGGTCGAACGCGGGCAAGAACCGCTCGTCGGAGCGGCCGGGGATCCCGGGCGGAACCATGGACGTGGCAGGCAGGGCCGCGGTGCCGTCGGCCAGCACCACGATGCGGGTCCAGTCGATGGCGCTGGCGAACGCCCGTCGGACCAGGGGGTCGTCGAACGGAGCGCGCCGGGTCTCGAAGCCGTAGTAGGTGACCAAGAGGTCCGACCAGCGGCGGAGGCTTGGCCCGAGGTCCGGGTCGAAGGCGATCCACGAGGCATCGAACTCCGCGATCGGCGCCCAGTCGAGCTCACCGGCGGCGAAGACGTCGACCTGGCTGCGCCCGCCGATGTCCGACACGAGTGTGATCTCGCCGATCGCCGGCGTCCCGGCCCAGTAGCGGGGGTTGGCCTTCAGGGTGAGCCCGTCCGTCGCCGCCCCGGCCAGGAGGTAGCCGCCGGACCCTACGAACGCCGAGCCGGGCTGCAGGGCCGCCGGGTCGCGCCCGACTGAGGGCGGCACGACCGCAAGCGTCGGGCTGGCAGCGATGGCGGGGAAGTCCCCTGCGGGGCGCGTCAGCCGCACCTCCAGCGTGGACCCGCTGGCGCGAATGCCGACGGCGCCGGCGTCGCCGCGCCCGGCCGCGTACGCCCGCGCCCCTTCGACGTCGTAGAGGAGCGAGGCCAGCGGCGAGGGCGCCGCCGGGTCGATGACCCGCAGCCAGCTGCGCCGCACGTCGTCGGCGGATAGCGGCGAGCCGTCGGAGAACTGGAGGCCGTCGCGCAGCGTGAACGCCACGGTGCGGCCGCCATCGCGCAGCTCCCACCGCTCCGCCAGGGCCGGGCGAGGGGTCCGCGTCGGGTCGGTCGCGGTGAGTCCCTCGAAGAGCTGGGCGATGACGGCGGCGCTGCCGGCATCGCCGGCTGCCGCGGGGTCCAGGGTCGCGGGCTCGCCCATCAGGACCCGGGCAGGCCGCTCGGCGGCGACCCCCGGCGCGGCGATCAGCGCGGTCGTGGCGACCAGGCCGGCGATGACGGCGGCCAGGACGGCCAGGACGACTAGGCGTCGCCTCGGGCGCGACGAGCCGTGCGGAGGAACGCGGGGGATCATTGCCGGAGTATAGGTCGGGCCCGGGGTGGAGCCGGGCAGCCGCGGAGCCCGGCGGACACCAAGAGAGGCCTCCGCGTGATCACACCGCCGGGGGAACGATGTCGTGCGCGGAAGGCCTCTGCCATGGGAAACGACACGCCGCCCGTTCCGTTAGGGCGTTCCTGATCCCTGGTCGTCGCGCTGGCGCCGGGCTTCGTAAAGGAGGATCGCGGCCGCGGCCGACACGTTGAGCGAATCCGCCCGCCCGAGCATCGGCAGGCGAACCCCCTCGACGTCCTCGGCCAGCCACTCCGGACCGAGGCCGCCCGCCTCGCTGCCGACGACGATGGCCACGGGCCCCCGCAGGTCCGTCGCCCGGTAGTCCGTGGCGGCCTGGACCCGTGCCGCGACGATCCGGATGGCTCGGTCGCGCAACCACGGCAGGAAGGTGCGCGTCGGAGCGATCGCGATCGGCAGGCTGAGCACCGTGCCCAGGCTCGCCCGGACCGCGTTCGGGTTCCACGGGTCGGCCGCCGGCCCGTCGTGGACCGCGACGAGGAGCGCCGTCGCCCCCGCCCCGTCCGCGCTCCTCGCGATCGCCCCCAGGTTGCCCGGCTTCTCGGCGTCCTCGACCACGATGAGCAGCGGGTCATGCCGGAGGGCCACGATCGCCTCCACGTGGGCGAGGTCGGTCGGCGGGGCGTCGACGACCGCGACGACCTCGCTGCTGCGGTCCCCGTAGGCGAGTCGGGACCACGCGGCTCCGGCGACGGCGACCAGGGGCACGCCGATCTTGGCGAGCCGGGCCACGAGGGCCGCCGCCTCCGGTTGAAGCGGGCCGGGCGCGACGAACGCCTCGCGGAAGGCGAGCCCGGCCTCGAGGGCCCGGAGGACCTCGCGGGACCCGTCCACGAGGAGCCGACCGGACTCGCTCCGTCCGCGACGATCGCGCAGGGCCAGGGCGGCCCGGATGCGCGGGTTCGCCGCGCTGGTGATCACCTCGCTGGCGATCACCTCGCCGCCCCGACCAGGTGTTGTCATCGCGAGGCCTCCTCCGGCGCGGAGGTCGCCAGCACCGCCCAGCCGGCCGCGAGCCGGGCCCCGCTCGCCGCGTCGAGGGCGAGCTCCAGGATGCGCGGAGCTCCTGCGCCCGGGTCCAGCGCCCCGCGGACCGCCTCGGCGAGGAGGCGGGGCGGCATCCCGGTCGCGTGCGCGGTGCAGGCCACGAACCACGGCCCCGACGCCATGAGCGGCCGGATCGCGGCGAGGAGGGGCTCGAGGTCCTCGGCGAGACGCCACGCTCCCCCACCCGGCCCGTGGCCATAGGTCGGGGGGTCCAGCACGACGCCGTCGTAGCACCGTTCGCGGCGCGTCTCGCGGGTCACGAAGCGCGCCGCGTCCTCCACGAGCCAGCGGATCGGGCGATCGGCGAGGCCGGCGAGCGCGGCGTTGCGGCGCGCCCAGGCGACCGCCGGACGGGAGGCGTCCACGTGGACCACCCGGGCCCCGGCGCGGCCGAGGGCGAGGGTCGCCAGGCCGGTGTAGGCGAACAGGTTCAGCACCGTCGCCGGGCGGCCGCACGCACCGGCGATCGCTTCGGCCTGGGCGGCGGCCCAGCCGGCGACTGCGGCGTGCTCCGGATAGAGGCCGACCTGCCCGGAGGCGGTCGGGCGGAGCTCCATCAGGAGGCCGTTGATCGCGACGGTCCAGCGTTCCGGAAGCGCGTCGACGGGAATCCAGCGTCCATCGCGTGCCCCGGGGCCGCGCTCGTACCGGGCGGCGGG
>CAZVPS010000084.1:0-8740 GCA_964629105.1 uncultured Anaerolineaceae bacterium | reverse complement strand
GCCGTTCTCGTACACGGCCTGCCCGCTGTTACACCAACTCTAGGGACACGACCGCGGGCGGGCGGGCGGGCGTTGCCCGGACTGCAACAAACGGGCGTCAGGGCGGCTCGCCGGGGCCCTGCTCCCTCGCTCTGTTGCCGCTTCAGCTGCGGAACTCCGGTCGCAGCGCCGCAGGGATACCGGGTGTCGACGCCGCGACGCCCCTCGTTGCGGTCTCTCGCACCGGCTTCGACCGGATCGCGGCTCCGATTCGCCAGATCGAGCCCGACGAGATCCTCGCGGCTTTCCCTGCCGACTGAAGCGCGGTTCCATTCACCGGCCCTGGGACCGGCTGAAGGCGGCCTTCCTTGGGCGCCAGGTCCTGGGCAGCGCCCGCCCCTTGCGCGGCGGCGACGAGTTACCTAGACTGTAAGTGCAGTTATAGAAGGACGAACTCGATGCGACTCGTTCCCGGCGACACGGCATTCATGATCTTCGGCCATCTCGCTCTCCACGAAGGCCAGCGGCTGACACTGACGGAACTCGCGGCAGCCGCTGGTCGCCCCGCTCCAGTCGCCCTCAGCGCTCTCCGCAGACTTGTCTCGGACGACCTGGTGATAGCTGAAGCAAAGCCAGCGGGCACCGGCCGCGGCCGCCTCTATCGAGTCAACACTGCCAGCCCGATCTTCCCTGAGTTGCGCCAGATCGTCGTCAAGATGCTCGGCGGGACAGCCCTGCTCCGCGACGTCATCGAGAAGAACCCTGCCGTCGATGCCGCGGCGATCTTCGGTTCCGTCGCCGCCGGCACCGACCGGCGAACTGGGAGGCTGTCCGACATCGACCTCCTCCTGGTCTTCAGCGATGCGAGCACTCGCGATGATCGCTTCGCCGTGCGAACGGCCATCAGCGAGATCGCTGGACGGCTCAACCGCGAGATCAGCGTCCAGGCGCATCTGCGTTCAGAGTGGGAGGAGGGCCGCACGTCCAACCGCGTCCTTCGGCGGATCGTTGAGGGGGCGCTTCTCACGCTTAAGGGGACGATCTGATGCCGAAGCTCGCCCCGGAGGACCCCAGGAGCCTCGAAGCGCTCCTGGTCACCTTCGGGACTCTCGATCTCGGCATCGAGCCCGACGAGATCACCGAGCTTGGCGCCGGCCAGTGCCAGCAGTCTGTCAGCGGCGCCGAGTTAACCAACCGCACTTCGCGCAGGCGCCGGATCAGGTCTTGTGCGTCACAGCCGGTTAGGCAGTCGACTGGTGGCACGTCGGTAATATAGGCCTTGCGTTGTTGCCACAGAAGACCTATATTGCTCCCATGACGACCGCCGCCATTCGCCGCCAGGCCGCCCTCGACGCGATCGCTCGATTGGCGGCTGGGGCGCGCGCCGCCGACGTCGAAGACGAGATCGTCGACTTCAAGGAGGAGGCGGGGACGGTCTTCCGAGGCGGGGCCAGAACCTCCATCGACCCCCAACATTCTCCCGCGGCTGAGGGTCTCGCCGTCGAGGTGGCATGCCTCGCGAACTCGCGTGCTGGTGGCATCCTCGTCGTCGGCGTGGACGACAAGGGTTCAGGCCCCACTGCGCTCGTCGGCACGTCCCTGGACCTCGGCTGGTTGCGAGAGCGGATCTGGTCGCTGACGTCGCCGCACTACTCGGTGGACGAGATCGAGGAGATCACGTCGTTCGGTCCCCGCCTCTACCTCATCAATGTCCCGCCGGCGCTCGAGGAGATCCGGGCGGGCGGCAAGCTGCGCATGCGACGTGGCACGGACTGCGTCGAGGTTTCAGGCGACGATGCGAGACGACTCCTCGAGGACCGTCGCGGGTTCGACTGGACGGCCGAGCCGAGCGGCATCCGGCTCTCGGCCGCCGACCCGGTCGCACTCAGGTCCGCCAGGAGGCGGTACCAGGAACGGCGCGGGGCGGCGCCCGACAGCGACCGCCAGCTGGCGAGCCGCATGGGTGTCTTGCTCGACGACACGGATGACCCCGAACTCAATCGGGCCGGAGCACTCCTGCTCGCCCCATTCGAGCCGCAGGCGGGCCAGCTGCAGCTCGTGATCACCGACGCAGAGGGGCTGCCGTCGCGCCAGCATCTCCTGGGAGGGGCCCCGATGCTGCCGGTTCTTGACGAGGCGCTCGCGCTTCTCGACACGGTGGCCTTCCCGGAAAGCCAGCCGGTCATCGTAGGCGGGACGCGTCGAGAGCTTCGATCGGTGCCGGACGCGGCCTATCGGGAGGCGCTCGTCAACGCGATCATGCATCGCGACTACCAGCTTGATCGCCTGACGATCGTCGCGATCGCGACGGGATCACCGAGCAGCGCCTTCAAGGTCCGGTCTCCGGGCGGCCTTCCGGCGAACGTCTCCGTTGGCCGTCTTCTCGCGACTCCGTCCCGCCCCCGCAACGAAGCACTCGCCCGCGCGCTCCGCACTCTCGGCGTCGCGGAACGGGAAGGCCTGGGGATCACCACGATGTATCGCACGATGCTCCGAGACGGGCATCCGCTTCCCGAGATCGTCGAGGATGCAGGCGACGTCGTCGTTCGCCTCGCCGGAGGCCGGCCCGACGTGGGCCTGCGTGCCTTCTTTGATGAGCTGGAGTCGCGCGATGATCGCCTCGGTCGGGACGCGGCTGCGGTCATCGCGGTTCGCGAACTCCTGCGATCGACCCCTCTTCGACCCGAGGACCTGGCCGTCGCCGCGCAGCGAACGGTTGGCGAGGCGCTGGAGACCCTGGCGGCGCTCGAGCAGGCAGGCGCGATCGAGCGTCTTCTTGATCGCAGCCGATCGTTCCGTCTGACTCGGGCTGCTCGGACACATCTCGGCTCGAGAGTGGACTACCGGCGCTCGACCCTCGATGAGCATTGGGCTTTCGTGCGCGCCTTTCTTGATGAGAATCGCGAGATCAGGCGGGACGACGCCGTGAGGCTGCTCGATGTGACCCCGGATCGGGCCAGCCGCATCCTCGGCCTGCTCCTGCGAGGCGGTCGCCTGACTCTCGCCGGGCCGCGCCGCGGTCGCGCGGTGCGGTATCGCCTCGGCGCCGGCTGAAGGGTGGCCCGCTGCCCAGCAAACGGCCACTGCCTGCGGCGGGTCACGGTCGGAAACTGACGGAGGAACTCGTCCAGCGTGTCGCCGGCCTCGAGGTGAGGCAGGGGCAGACGGCCCGAGGCCGGTCAGGCCGCGTCTTCCTGCCGGGGACGCGGGGTTCGGCGGGTCGGGCCACGGACAATGAACCCCGCCACCGTCGACGCGGGCGCGGCCAGCGGCGACGCGGGCGCCCGCCCCCGTCCCCACCACGCCCGCCCCGGCGCCCCCGCCCCTGCAACTTTCCCGGCCCTCCCCGCCATGTACAAGGTGTGAGCAACCCGCCGGTCGGTCGCGAGTCCCTCGAGCACGTCCACGCGCGCCGTCTCATCGACGCGTTCCTCGTGGACGACCTCCTCGCGTCCGACGCGGCCCGCCTGGCGGCCCACGTCAAGGGCTGCCCGGCCTGCGCCGCCGAGTTGGGCGGGACGACGCGGCTCCTGGCCCTCCTGGGCAGCCTTCCCACGCCGGCCCCGGCGCCCGACCTGGACGAGCGGATCCTCACCGCCGCCCTGCGCGACCGCGAGCGCCGCCACGAGCACCACTCCTGGCTGGCGGACCTCCGGACGCAGGTCTTCCGGGGCGCGGTCCGCACCACCGGCACCCTCGTGGTGACCATCGTGACCGTCGCCGTCCTGGGCGGCGCCTTCGTGCTGGCGGCCGGATTCATCACCCAGGTTGCGTGGGCGCCCCCGCGTGCTACCCTTGCGCCCGACCCGACGCCGACGCCCGCGCCGACGCTGGTCCAGACTGACGCGCCTCCCACCGGGACGCCGGCGGTCACTGCCCAGCCGACGGACGCGCCCACCCCGGAGCCGACCCCGGCTCCCACCGTCGCTCCGACGGACACCCCGGAGCCCACCCCCGAACCCACCCCGGTCGTGACCGCCACGCCGGAGCCCACGCCTGGGCCCACCGCGGAGCCCACGCCTGAGCCCACCGCGACCGCGGAACCCACCCCCGAGCCCACTCCCACCCCGGTCCCGACGGAGAAGCCGCGGCGGACCCCTCCGCCGTCGGCCAGCCCGTCGCCGACCCCCACCCCGGCGCCGTCCGCGTCGCCGAGTCCCACATTGCCGTAACCGCGGGGCGGGCAGTGCCCGTCTCGTCGTTTCGGGCCTTGCGCAAGGCGTAGGAACAGGACCAGACAGCCGGATCGGATGCACGACGAAAGGAGCAGAGGGGCCGATCCGAACCCCGGGAGCCGATAGCCCCGGTCAACGCACCAGGAAATGGAATCCCCTTTGGGAGGAACTCACTTGACTATCTGGAAGAAGGCGATCAGCGTCGGCACGAGTGCCGCGCTCCTCGCTTCCCTTCTCGCGACGGCGGTAGCACCGTCCGCGTTCGCGGCGGCGACAGTGACCGTGATCACAGGATCCCCGGTCTCGATCTCGGCGGACACCACCGGCGGTGCCTATACGGCTCTGACCGGGCCGGCCCTCGTCCTTGGCGCGGCCGGTGATGTCACCACAGGCAACCTCGTCTTCGCCGCCCCGGCCGGGTTCCAATTCAATACAGCGGCGGCGGCGCCGGCGCCTACCGAGAGCGTAGCTGACCCCTTCACGGCGAGCGCCGGCACCGTCACGGCCTCGACGATCACCTACTTCGTCAGCGTGACGAACGCGGCCGCGATCACTCTCACCTTCACGGGCTGGCAAGTCCGGCCGACCGCGGGCACCCCGCTCGCGAGCGGTAACCTCACGCTCAGCGCGTCGAGCACCTCGACGGTGAACGGCGTTGCTGCTGGCACGAGTCTCGGGACACTGACCGAGATCGCCGGCGCGGCCAGCGCGGCCGGGTCGACCCTCACGGCCAGTCCGGCAAGCGTCGTGGCAGACGGCGTCACGACGAGCACGTTGACTGCCACGGTCCGCGACCAGTTCGGTAACCCGGTGCCTGCTGCCGGTACTACCACGCTGGCGCAGACGGGCGGAACCGTGTTCGCGACCGTCGTTGCGGGTGCCTCGGGCAACCCGAGGACCTTCACGGCCTCGTCTGCGACCGCGGGCACCGCGACCTTCCAGGCGACCAACTCGGTCGGGCCGCTGGTCATCACCCAGACCGCGACCGTCACGTTCACCGCGGTGGTGCCGCCCGGCCCCGGTGGCGGGTCCGGCGCGAGCGCCGTCGCAACGAGCGGTTTCGGCAATCTGACTCGCGGTGGCACGTCTGCCGCCGGGACGTTCACGATCACCGAAGGCGCCATCGGTGACTTCGTCAATGGGACCGTCACGGTCACGCCGTTCAGCTCTTCAGGTGTCAGCGGTACCGGCGCCACGGCCGTCTGGTTCGATCCGGCGTCCGTCCCGACCGCAACGGTCACGGCGGGCCTCGGTGCGATCACCGCGTCGGTCTCGGCCGGCGGCGTCCTGACCATCACGATCAGCGGAACCACCGCCGATCGACTCGACAACTTCACGGTCAGCGGGCTGAAGGTCAAGGGCGGCGCCAGCGCCGCGCTCGGTGCCGTCCAGTTCCGCTACACGACCACCGGCACGAACTTCGGGGCGATCAACGCCACGGCGACCGCCACGGTCAACAACGTCGGCGGGACCGGAACCGGCGTCCAGTCCATTGGCTATCTGCCAGACGACGCGGGCGTTCCGCTCCAGAACACGGCCACAGGTGCCACCCCGCCGGTCAGCAATGCCACCTTCTCGGGTGGCGTCTCTGAAGCGACATCGATCTCGGGCGTCACGGGCACTGCCCTGACGGCGACCTTCTCGACGAACCACGCGAACGGCTCGGCGATCAGCCAGACCGTCGCCGTCTCGCGGTTCCCGACCGGGGCCACCGTCGTCGACACGACCGTCTTCGCGGCCGCTACGACGCCGATCGTCATTCCTGGACTCAACACCCAGGCCGCTGGCAACCTGACCGTCACGCTGGGTGACGCCGGCTTCGTTCCGGCGGCGGCCACCCTGACGTTCGCGATCACGACCGCGGGCGTCCAGTTCTCGGCGCTCCCGACGGCGACCGACAGCGGCGACTTCGCCGTCGGCACCGGCGTCCTGTCGCTCGATCGCAAGTCGATCGTCTACACGGTGACGGCTGCATCGACGACGAACCTCCAGGTCCTTACCCTCAGCGCCATCAACTACGACGTTGCCCTCTCGGCCACGGCCGGGGCGCTGGTCAACGTCACCCTTACGATCTCGGGCGGCGTCGCGGTCTCCGGTAGCCCGGCGGCCAACGCGCAGATCGCCCAGACGATCATCGGGTCGGGCGCCGTCCCGACGATCATCATCGGTCAGAACGATCAGCCGACCGGCCTGCTCACGATCCGTGAGTCGGCCGCCGGCACGCTGCCGGATAACACGACCGTATCGACCGACAAGATCTATGTCTGCACGACGACGGCCGAGACCTTCAGTCGTGCGCCGTGGTTCGTCCGCACCGCGGGCGACATCACGTTTAACGTCGGCGGCCTTCCGGTCACTCAGGCCAAGGCCACGCTGACCGCGAGCAACACCTGCGCCTTCGTCACGGTGTACCTCGCGAGCACGGTCGCGTCGACCATCCAGGTCCGCGCCGGTGTGGACGCCGCCAACACGGCGCCCAAGCCCGAAGGGGACACAAACGGCGCGACGGTCAACGTCGGTAGCGGGCTGACGCCCGGCCCGACGCTCGTCCAGGTCAGCATCAGCGCAACAACGAACGGCACGAGCCTCGTGGCACAGGGCGCTCCGGTCGTGGTCGCGATGCGCGCCCTCGCCGGCAGCCCGATCGTGGCCGCCGTCAGCCAGCCGCTCGTCACTGCGGGCGGCACGAACCAGGTGGCGGGTAACGTCACCATCACCGAAGGCTCGGCCCAGAACTTCGTTACTAACGAGACGATCAGCCTCTGCCTCGTCACCCAGGCACTCACGATCTCGACCGATACGTTCTTCGCGAACACGGCCGGTGTGGGCATGCCGATCGTGTCGACGAATAACGCGACCTCCGGCCTCGTGGCCACCCTCACCTACACGAGCACAGCATGTGGCCTGAGTGCGCCCGGCTTCTTGATCACGGTCAACAACGGTGCCATCGGGGCGCTGGGCGTGATCACCGTCAGCGGGCTCAAGTACAACGTCAACGTCGGGACCGCCAGTGGCCCGGTCTTCCTCCGGGTCATGCGCACGGGCGCGCAGCCGGTGGGCGTTGACTTCAACCAGGTCGTCTCGAACGCGTCGATCGGCACCGCGCCGACGCTCCCGAAGCTCAACATCGGCGCCTACAGCGCCCTCGGCCTCAAGCCGACGAGCGGCTACACGACGGCGACCCCGAAGGTCACCACCGTCGGCAAGTACGTGACCTGGAAGTTCACGGGCGGGACGGCGCTTGCCGGCCAGCGCGTCAACGTCCTGGTTGCTACCAAGGTCGGCGGCGTTTGGACCGGCCCCAAGTACCTCAAGTCCGCCTGGGCCGACGCGAACGGCATCGTGACGTTCGCGTGGACTTCCAAGACTGCTGCCGCGATCAACGTCCGCGTCCAGTGGCCCGGAAGCGCCACCTACGGCGTGAGCACCTCCAAGGCGCTCGGCGCCTACTGGAAGTAACCTTCCGACTCGCCGGTGGCCGGCCTCGTGCCGGCCACCAGATGACGTTCGAAACCTGAAGATCGGCCCCGGGGCACCACCCCCGGGGCCGATCTCGTTTTCCGCCGGAGGTAGACTCCACGTCGATGGGCACTGAGCAGAAGGGGTTCGCAGGCGTCGCTCGCGTGCGCGCGGGCGTCGGGATCGTGCTGGGAGTCGTGCTCGGTATCTCGGGCATGGTTGGGTCGCCACCGGCCGTCGCCGCGGCCGACAGCTCGTCGGACATCCCCGGCATCCCGCTGAGCCCCGGCGTCGTCGTGGGGCCGCTCGGTGGGGACATCTACGACGCCGTGTACCGGCTCGATGTGGCGCCGGGCACCGTCATCCTGGCGAGCCTGACGGGCTCGTCCGGCACGGACTTCGACCTGTACCTGTTCGACGGCTCCGCGACGACCGTGGTGACCAACCAGGGCGTCGTCGCGCGGTCCACCGGCTCGACGAGCACGGAATCCCTCTCGTACGCGACGCCGTTCGGGGGCCGGTTCTACGTCGATCTCAACTCGGCGACCGCAGCCGTGGGGACCTACACGCTTGTCGTCCAGGTGATCCCGGACCGGCCGCCCGTTGCCGTGCTCGCGCTCGGCGCGGGACGTTCCCGTACGAACGACACGACGGTTCCCGTTGCGTTGACTGCGTCCGGCAGTCTCTCCGGCCCCGCACGGATGGCGTTCAGCGGCGACGGGGCCACGTGGCAGCCGTGGCACCCGTATCAGGCCGTCACGTCCTGGACCTTCCCCGGTGGCGACGGGACGAAGACGCTCTGGGCCAAGGTGGAGAATGCCGCCGGCGTCGTCTCGGCGCCCGTTTCGGCGCGAATCACCCTGGATACTGTGCCGCCTCGCGTCATCTCAGTTGATCCGGCGGTGGGCGATGACCTCGTGGGATCCCGGCCTACGGTGACGGTCACGTTCGACGAAGCCATCGACCCGGCGTCGTGGAGCTTCCTGGGGCTCGTGGTCCAGACCCTCGACGGGGCGCTGGTCCCTGGCACGTTTAGCGTGGGTGCGGACCCAACCCTCGGATCCTTCCGGCCATCGGTGGACCTTGTCGCGGGCGCCGCGTACGTGCTGACCGTGGGCACGGTCCGC
>CAZVPS010000083.1:0-8863 GCA_964629105.1 uncultured Anaerolineaceae bacterium | reverse complement strand
CAGCCGCACCGACTGCTCGCCGATCCGGACCTCGCGGTCGCCCGGGACGGCGCCCGGACCGGGCGGGACGGCGACGCCGACGGCGGCCGCGTAGGCCTCCGCCGCCGCCTTCGGGTCCGGCAGCACCAGCTCCAGGCCGACGAGACGGGCGGTGCCGCCGAAGGGATGGACGAACGACGCGCGGGCCCGTCGCGCCTCCTCGCCCCACTCGGCCCCGCTCAGCTCGTGCTCGATGAGGAACGGCGGCTCCGCCGGGCCGAGCCGGGGCGGGAAGGCGCACTGCCAGGCCACGACCTCGCCGTCGGGTCGAGTCCGCGAGCCGGCGATCACGTCGGAGATCGCCGAACCGGCCGCGCGCAGGGCCATCACCTCGCGGCGTGCGCCGTCGGTCGCGATCGCGTACGTCACGAGCCCGGGAGCGCCCGCGTCCAGGGCCCGAACGACCGCGGCCCCGATCGGGCTGGTCAGTGCCAGCGCGCGATCCCAGACGCCGATGAGCTCGACATAGGCGTCGCCCAGGAAGACGAGCCGGTTGCCGGTGCCGGTCTCGTGGCGGCCGCCGCCGGTAGCCGCCAGCCCGAGCTCGGCCTCCAGCAACGCCGCGGCCGCGTCCGGGTCGGCGACGGCGATGACGAGGTGGTCGATGCCCAAGCGCATCCCCGGAGGGTACGCGCCCCGAAGCCGGGTCCGCTCGGCCGCGCCGCTCTCGGACCCGGCCGCCTGGGTGCCACGTGGCCCGAGACGACGGGAGCGACGGCCTCTCCACCCGAATCGCGCGGTTTCGCTACCCTGCACCTCGTGCTTGCTCGTATCCGCGGGATCCACCCCGCCCTGATCCTGGCCGCGCTCGACACCTTCGGGCTCGCGGTCGCCTCGTACCTCTCCATCGTCGAGCTGCAGGGAGGCGTCCCCCTCTGTGGCCCCATCAAGGGCTGCGAGGAGGTGGCCAAGAGCCAGTACGCCTGGATCGGCGGGATCCCCGTCGCCGTCTTCGGCGTCGGCCTCTCGATCATCCTGCTGGCGGCCGCCCTCGGCTGGTGGAGGAACGGCGACCGGAGGCTCCTCGCGGTCCACTACGGGCTCAGCCTGGTCGGCGTGACCTTCGAGGGCTACTTCACCTTCGTCCAGGTCTTCGTCATCGAGGCGGTCTGCGTCTGGTGCGCGATGTACGGGATCAGCCTGATCCTGCGCTTCCTCATCGCCCTCGTCGTCTGGGTGCGGCGCGACAAGGCGCCCGTGGGCGCCGGCTGGTGACCCCCGACCGGTGACGGCCGATCGGTGACGCCCGACCGGTAACCTCGGCCCTCGGGCACGGCCGGCCTCCGGGCACGCCCCGCGGGCACGCCGCCACGAGCGGGCACGGCCCGGCGCGGCCTCCTGCTACGATCCGGCCACCATGGACGGTGTCGTGCTCGTGCTGAACCAGAACTACGAGCCGCTGAACGTCTGCAACCTGCCGCGCGCCTTCCGGCTCGTGTTCGGCGCGAAGGCGGAGGTCGTCGAGTACGACCACCAGACGATCAGGACGCCGCGCGCCGCGTACCAGGCCCCCTCCGTCATCCGGCTCCAGCACCACGTCCGGCGCCCCCGCCCGCGCGTCCGCCTCAGCCGGCGCGAGATCTTCGCCCGCGACGTCCACACCTGCCAGTACTGCGGGCGGCAGGGCCACGACATGACGCTCGACCACGTGATCCCGCGCCATCGCGGCGGCAGCCACACGTGGGAGAACCTCGTCACGGCCTGCAAGGTCTGCAACCACCGCAAGGGCGGCCGCACGCCGGACGAGGCGCGCATCCGGCTCCTCCGCTCGCCCCACGAGCCGCGGAGCGACGTCTACTCCCTCTTCACGCCGTATCTCGCCAACGAGCGCAACGAGGCATGGCGCGGCTACCTCTTCCTGGGCTCGAACTGACGGCCGGCGAGCCGAACCCGGGCGACCCGCGCCCCGCCGCGGCCGAGGTGGCCGGCGCCGTGCCCGCCGGCGCCGTGCCCGCCGGCGCCGTGCCTGCCGATGCCGTGCCCGCCGGCGTCCGATCGATCGCCGATGCCGTGCCCGCCGGCGTCCGATCGATCGCCCGCACGCTCCGCGCGTCGGGCCACGAGGCCCACCTGGTCGGCGGCTGCGTCCGCGACCTGCTGCGCGGCATCCCGCCCCTGGACTGGGACGTGGCGACCGACGCCCGGCCGGATCGCCTCCTCGCGCTCTTCCCGGGGGCGCGCTACGAGAACCGCTTCGGAACGGTGGCCGTGCCCCTCCCCGATGGCGCCCACGAGGTGACGACCTTCCGACGCGACGGCACCTACTCCGACCACCGGCGGCCCGACGACGTCACCTTCGGCGACACGCTCGACGAGGACCTCGCCCGGCGCGACTTCACGGTGAACGCGATGGCGATCCCGCTCGACGCCGACGGGATGCCGGGTCCCGTCGTGGACCGCTTCGACGGCAGGGCCGACCTCGCGGCGGGCGTCCTCCGCGCCGTCGGCGATCCCAGATCGCGCTTCCGCGAGGACGCCCTGCGCATGCTCCGCGCGGTCCGCTTCGCGGCCACCCTGGGCTTCACCGTGGAGCCGTCCGCGCTGGCCGCCATCGCCGCCGAGGCGCCGCTCGCGGTCCACGTCTCCGCGGAGCGGACGTTCGTCGAGCTGATGCTGCTGCTCGCGGCGGAGCGGCCGTCGACCGGACTGCAGCTCGCCGGGGAGACGGGTCTCCTCGCCGTCGTGGCCCCTGAGCTGGCGCGCCAGCGCGGGATCCCCCAGGCGAAAATCCCCGGCGACGACCTCTGGGATCACACCCGGCGGACGGTGGACGCGGCCGCTTCGACCCTGGTCGACGGCCTCCCGCTCGCCCGGACCGCCGCTCTGCTCCACGACATCGGCAAGCCGGCCACCTTCTCCGACGGCCATTTCGTTGGCCACGACGCGGTCGGGGCGGAGCTAGCGGCGGCGTGGCTCGACGGGCTGCGGGCGCCGCGGGCGTTCACCGCGCGGGTCGTTGGCCTCGTCCGCCACCACATGTTCTCGTACGCCCCGGAGTGGTCGGACGCCGCGATCCGGCGCTTCATCCGGCGGGTCGGCCTGGCCAACCTCGACGAGCTGCTGGACCTGCGCGCGGCCGACAACGTCGGAAGCGGACTCCCGTCGAACGTGGACGGCCTCGACGAGCTGCGCGGGCGGTGCCGGGCGCAGGTCGCGGCCCACGTCGCACTGGAGCGCGGCGACCTCGCCGTCGACGGCGACGACCTCATGCGGGCGCTGGCCCTGGCGCCCGGCCCGGCGGTGGGCCGGCTGCTCGACGAGCTCCTCGAGCGCGTCCTCGCCGACCCGATGCTCAACGAGCGCGGGCGACTCCTCGCGATCGCGCGGGAGGTCGCGGGCGACTGGGCCCCCGATGGTGCCGCCAGCGCGGGCGATGCCGCTGGCGATGCCGCTGGCACTGCCGCTGGCGACGCCGCCGGCAGTGCGTCGGCCGAACCCGACCCGCGGCCGCCGGATCCGCGGCCGCTGGAACCGCCGCGGGAGGCCCGCCCGTGATCGAGCTCCTCCTCAACGCCGAGAGCCTGCTCGCCCTCGGACTCCTCGATCAAGCCGAGCGGACCTACCGCACGGTGCTGGAGGCGGACCCACGCAACGGGATCGCCGCGGTCGGCCTGTCGCGCGTGGCTCTGGAACGGGGTGACGAAGCCGGCGCGCACGCCCTGGCGCGAGCAGCGCTGGAGATCGACCCGGAGAACGCCACCGCGCGCCGGATGATCGAGCGGCTCGACGAGGTGGCCCGCTTCCGAAACGCGGCCGCGGCCCCGCCCGCACCGCAAGCCGCCGCCACACCGCCCGCCGATCCGCCCGCCGATGACTCCGCGGCAATGATCCGTGCGTCCGGGATCGTCCACGTCGCGCCGGACGACTCCTCGGCGGCCCGCGCGACGGGCGCCGAGGGCGAATCGGCCCGCCACGAGCACGTGGAGAACAGCCCCCGCGGCGTCGACAGCGCCGCGGGCACCGTAACCGCTCCTCCGACGGCCACCCCGACGGCCCCGACGGCCCGGGGCGCCGCCGAGCACGAATCATCGACTCACAGTCAACAGCCCGGCGGCGTCGCCACCGAGCCGGCACCCCCGACCGCCGCCGCGCGCCAGGCGGCCCCCGCGCGCCCCGGGTTCCTGCGGCGCATCCTGCGGAGATCGTGATGCGCGTGCTCGTCACCGGCGGCGCCGGCTACGTCGGATCGGTCTCGGTCGAGGCCCTCGTCGCCGCCGGCCACGACGTCGTCGTCCTCGACGACCTCTCGAAGGGTCATCGCGAGGCCGTCGCCCCCGGGGCCCGCCTCGTCGAGGGCAGCTACGCCGACGCGGCCGCCCTCCGCGCGCTCCTGGCCGAGACCTCGATCGACGCCGTCCTCCACTGCGCCGCGCGCTCGCTCGTCGGCGAATCGGTGGCGAACCCCGCCCTCTACTACCGCGAGAACGTGGCCGGGGGCGTGGTCCTGCTCGAGGCGCTGCGGGAAGCCGGCGTGCGACGCCTCGTCTTCAGCTCGACCGCGGCCGTCTATGGAACTCCCGACAGCGTCCCGATCCGCGAGAACGCCGCCCTCGTGCCCATCAACCCCTACGGCGAGACCAAGCGGGCGTTCGAGGGCGCGCTCCGCTGGTACGCCGGCGCCTACGGCCTCCGCAGCGTCAGCCTCCGCTACTTCAACGTCGCCGGGGCCTCCGCCCGCAACGGCGAGGTCCACGACCCGGAGACGCATCTCATCCCGAACGTCCTGGCGGCCGTGGAGGGGCGCGGCAAGGTGACCGTCTTCGGGACCGACTACCCCACCCCCGACGGGACCTGCATCCGCGACTACATCCATGTCGAGGACCTCGCGCGGGCTCACCTGCTCGCCCTCGAGGCGACCGCACCGGACGACGCCCGCACGGCCGGCTCCGACGAAGCCGCGTCGGCAATCGGGGGCGCCGGCGGCGGCGCGTCGGCACACGACGCCGCGGCGGAACACGGCGGCGCGTCAGCACACGGCGGCGCGGCCGCGATCGCCCTCAACCTCGGCAACGGCGGCGGCTTCAGTGTGCGCGAGGTGCTCGCGGCCGTCGAAGCAGCCACCGGCCGCCCCGTCCCTCATCGCATCGGCCCGTGGCGGGCCGGCGACCCGCCGGTGCTCGTCGCCGACGCGAGCCGGGCCCACACCGTGCTGGGCTGGGAGCCGACACACCCCGATCTCACGGAGATCGTCGCCTCGGCCTGGGCCTGGCGGCGCACACACGCCGGCGGCTACGGAGCCTGACGCGGCCGCCGCCGGGCGACTGCGCGCACAGACGCGCCGCCCCGGCCGCGGGCAACCGAATCGCTACCCAAGCGGCCCCGCGGCGGTACTGACCGGGGCGCCCGCCCCGCGTACGGTGCGATCCTCCGGGGGGAGACCCCGCGGCTCGGCGCCGCGCTGCCCCCTCCCCCGGGCCATCCGCCAGCGAGGACGCCGACGCCATGACCGCCATCGACCTGATCCCGCCCACCTACAGCCGCGGCCTGGGCTCACCCGCCGCGACGGCCACCCGCGTGACCGGCGAGACCGTGATCTGTGACGCCTGCGGCTGCCGCCTCAGCACCCGGAAGTCCGCGGACGACGCCGGCTTCACCGGCGCCCGCAGCTGGTTCCACTTCGTCGGCTCCACCGGCCGCGACGCCCGCGGCTGCGCGGTCGCCTGCGCCGACGCCGCCCACCAGATCGCCTGAAGCCGCGGCCCGCACGGGCCGCCTCCCGCGCGCGCTCGACGCGCCTCGCACGCGCGTCCCATGCAACGCCTCGGCGCCCGGCCGGGGCGTTGTTCGTTGTCCGGCGGCGCCCGCGCCGTCGTCGGCGTCTCCGCCGCTGCCGTCGTCGGCGTCTGGGCCGCTGCCGCTGCCGCGGTCGGCGGCTACGCCGCTGCCGGTGCCCCGTCGTCGGCCGACGCCTGCGCCTCGGCCGAGCCCGCCCAGCGATCGCTGACCGGCCGGATCAGCAGGTAGCCGATCACCATCGTCGCGAGGAGCGTGAGCACCGCGACCTGGTAGGCGCCGTTGCCCAGGGTGCCGAAGAGCAGGAAGATCGTCACGCCGTAGAGCGTCTGGCCCACGACCTGCGAGCCCTTCCCGACGAGCCCGTACAGGCCGAAGAACTCGCCGATCCGGGCCGGCGGCGAGAGGCGCAGCATGAAGACGCGGTCGGCCACCTGGACCCCGCCGAGGCCGCTGCCGACGATCGCCCCGGCGATGATGAAGAGGCCGATCCCGGCCGGCGTCCCCGGCAGGCTGAGAGAGACGACCCCAATGAGGAGCCCGCCCGCCCAGCTTGCGAGCACCCAGAGCAGCGTCCGCTTCGGACCGAAGCGGTCGACGAGGCGGCCCCAGCCGAAGCTGGCGGCGATGGCCACGACGGTCAGCAGCACGGTGACCATGAGGTACTGCTGCTCGGTGAGCCCCACCGCCCGCACGGCCACGACGCTCATCACCACGATGATCGTGTTGACCGCATCCGAGTAGAAGAAGCGCCCGAGGAGGAACCTGCCGAGCCCCGGGACCTCGCGGGCATGGGTGATCGTCAGCCGGACCTGCCCGAAGGAGCGGCGCGCGTCCGCCCTCGTGAACGCCGGAGCGCCCGTGCCCTGCTCGCGGACGAGCAGGAAGATCGGGAGGGCGAAGATGGCGAAGAGGGCCATCGAGATGAAGAAGTACCCGTTCACGGGCGGGTCAAGGGCGATGAGAAGGAACGCGATCGCCAGCGTGCCCATGTAGCCGACCCCGACCCCGATCCCCGACAGCTTGCCCCGGGTCGCGGGATACGAGACCGCGGAGAGCGTCGCGTCGTAGTAGATGAGCGCCGCCTGGTAGCTGAAGTTGGCGATCGTGAAGAGGATCGCGCCCAGGACCGGGCCGCTGAGGCCGATGGCCGCCGCCGGCACGATCGTGAGGATCGTGAAGACGACGAGGAACGGGAGGCGCCGGCCGCCCCGGTCGCTCAGCGCGCCGAGCGGCGGCGAGACCAGGGCGTTCAGGCCGACGGACACGACAATGCAGATGGTGAGGACGAGCTGCCCTGTGTCCTGGCCGAAGCGGTCGGGCTCGGTGAGCCAGAGGCCGATCGCCGTCGAGACGACGGTGTAGCTGAAGATCGTGTTCGCGAAATCGTAGATCGCCCAGGCGATCGGGACCCGGGCGCGGCCCGCCGGGGTGAGGCCGGCCAGGCGGCCGCCGAGCCCACCGCGCGGCGGATCGGCGGGCGGGATCGGGGCGGGCGCGGCGACGTCGGCCATCGGCGCGATGGTAGCGGGCGCACGGGGCCACCGGAAGCCCCCCCCCGCGTCGTCGTCTCGCAGGTGCCCGCGCTCGCGGGGCCCATTCGGATTCACGGTTTCGCGGCCGACCGTGCTCCGCTCGGTGCTGGGGGCGCGGATGTCACGCCTCGCCGCGCGTCGAGCGGAGCGTGGTCGACCACGATTCCATGCATGACCGGGCGCCGGGCGCCGGGCGCCGGGCCCTCGCGCCACACGGCCTCGCGCCACACGGCCTCGCGGCGACCATGGGCACCTCCGGTGCGCGCGACGACGCTGCTACGATCCGCGGATGCACCCCGATCCACGCACGTGGCGGCCCCAGGCCTTCGGGCGGCGCAAGCCGCGGGACCTGCGCGACCCGCTCGTCGAGCCGGCGTGGGATGGCATCCGGATCCTCGCCCACGTCGAGCCCGCGGGCGTCCGCCTCGTGGACGCCGCCGGCGCGGACCTGGCCCCGGACCACCCCGAGATCGCCGCCGAGCTGGTGGCCGGCGGGCAGGCGCAGGCGCTCATTGTCGACGGATACCTCACGGACCAGGCGCTCCGGTCCGGCGAGGGCGTTGTCCTCGATGTCGACGAGAGCCCGCGGATGGGCGAGCACGTGACCCAGTTCTTCCTTGGCAAGCAGGCGGCCGACCACGTGGGCGGGCGCGGGCGCGTCCCCGGACGGTCCACGGCCCGGACGATCAACCAGGCGGAGGCAGCCGCGGCCGAAGGCCCGGTCCCGATCGCCTTCGTCGCCGTCGACCTGATCGCCCTCGACGACGAGCCGCTCCTCGAGCTCCCGCTCCTCGAGCGCAAGCGCCTCCTGGAGAGCGTCCTCCCCGAGGGGGCACGCGTCCGCCGCACGGCGTTCGTCCGCGAGCCGGCCGGCAGCTTCATCATCACGTGGCGGTCGCTCGGCTTCGGCGGCCTCGCCTACAAGGAGGCGAACAGCCGCTACCACCCGGGCGCCCCCAACGACGGCTGGTCGCTCATCGCCATGCCGCGCCGCTGAGGCGACGTTCCGGCGTTCCGGCGGCTCTCCCGGCATCCGCACCGTCGCCCGTGGTAGGGTGACCCGGTGGCCTCCACCGTGCTGACACCCGCGATCACCGCGGAGATCGAACGCCTCGGCCGGGCCGACCTCGTCGTCGGCATCCCGAGCTTCAAGAACGCCACCACGATTGGGCACGTGACCCGGGCGGCGCAGGCCGGGCTCGTCCAGTACTTCGCCGACCTGCGGCCCCTCCTCGTCAACGCCGATGCCGGCTCGCCCGACGGAACCCAGCGCGTGGTGGCGGAGACCGAGCCGCCGGACTACGTCGAGCGGATCCTCCTCGTCCGGCCCACGAACCGCCTGGAGCGCCTGACCCTCACCTACCCCGAGGTGGACGGCGTCGGCGGCAAGGGGGCGGCCCTGCGCACGATCTTCGAGATCGCGGCCAGGCTCGACGCGCGGGCCCTCGTCGTCGTCGACTCCGACCTCCGCTCGATCACCCCCGAGTGGATCGAGCTGCTCGCCGGGCCCATCCTCAAGGGCGGTTTCGACTACGTGACGCCGCTCTACGCCCGCC
>CAZVPS010000082.1:0-8869 GCA_964629105.1 uncultured Anaerolineaceae bacterium | reverse complement strand
CTCCTCCACCGCCTCGGCACGCACCTGCAACCGCCCCGTCCGGGTCCGCCCGGGCGGGGCGGTTCTCGTTGCGGGGCGGTTCTCGTTGCGGGGCGCGAGCCGCCGCTGCGTCAGGAGAGGAGCAGCACCGCGTACGCGGCCAGCCAGTGCTCGACCATGTAGTCGCCGCCGACCACGTGCGGCAGCCCGGCCGCGGCATGCACCCGGGCGCCCTCGGCCGCGACCGGCACGCGCGGGTCGTCCGCGGGGAGCGCCTCGGCGATCCGGCGCCAGCACCAGGCCCGGGACAGGTTGAGCCCGTGCAGGTGCGCGATCTGGCCGTCGCTCGCGTCGGAGACGATCGCGGGACGGAAGAGCGCCGCCGGCTCCCCGTCGGCGAGGCCCGGCAGGAAGCGCGCGAGCCAGGCCGGGAAGCGGTGGCCGGGCACAAGACGGCTCATCAGCTCCGCCTCCGCCAGCGTCGGGGAGAGGAAGTCGAAGCCGGAGGGCTCCCAGCCACCCGGCGCGGCGACGTCGTCGTCGAACCAGCGGTGGGCCGCGGTGGCCAACGCGTCGCGGAGGCGGCCGTCGCCCGCGGCGGCCCGCGCTTCGGCGTGCGGCAGGGCCAGGCCCAGCCCGAAGGCGGAGTTGGAGTGAACACCATGGCGGACCGGGTAGGTCGCGCGCGGGAGCCAGGACAGGAAGTTCGCCTCGAGCGCCTCGACGAGCGGCTCGAAGCGGGCCCGCCAGCGGCGGCCGTCGGGGTCGTGCCACGACGCGAGCTCGTGGGCGAGCGCCAGGGCCCAGCCCCAGCCGTACGGCCGCTCGCGGTTCCGGTTGTCGGGGTCCGCGATGAACGCCGCCTCGCGCGCCAGCGCCAGGGCGTCGAACCGGGCCTCGAGCGCCGCTCGCGCCTCGGACGCCGCGAACGCGCCGGGCACCAGCCGCAGGAGGCGCACCAGGACCCAGTGCATCTCCACCGACGAGTGCCAGTCGTAGCTGCCCCAGAAGACCGGGGTGCGCTCGCGGGGGCGCGGCGGGGCGTCGTCCGGCGTACGCCAGGTGTGCCACGCGTCGCCGGGGAACTCGCGCCCGATGGTGGCCAGGGCCACGTGCGCGTAGGCGGCCGCCAGGGATCGCAGCGTGCCGGCCCCGTCCGGCGGACCCGTCACGGGGCCGGCGGGACCCCAGCCGCGTCGGCGTCCGCGACCGCGAACCGACACGCGCTCCCAGGCACGGCGGCGCGACCGCGGACGGACCTGGTCACCCGACGGCCTCCAGGATGGCCCGCAGGTCGGCCTCGTGGTCGGCGTAGTGGTCGAGCAGCTCCTCCTCGAAGAACGGTCCGAAGACATGGTGCTTGACCCAGCGAGCCTCGGGCACGACCGTCAGGTAGCCGCGGAGCTCACCGGGAAGCGCCGCCGCGCGCCGGCGAACCTCCTCCGCGGAAAGCGCTCGCCACTCCGCGGAGAGCTCGTCGTTGACCGCGTCGCCGCGGGCCTCCCATGCGGCGTCCATCGCGGCGTGGGCCGGGCTCCGCTCACCGACGGCGAGCTGGCGGGCCACGTCGAGGGCGTGGGACTGGTAGGCGGCGAGATGGCTGAGGAGCTCCCGCGCGGACCAGCCGTGGGCCGCGTCGACCGGGACGTCGAAGCGGTCTTCAGGGACGACGAGGAGGGCCTCAAACGGACGCCAGGCGTCGCGCTCGTCCTCCAGGAACGAGAGGGCGTCGAAGTACATGAGCAGATGGTAGCGGCACCCATCCAACCCCGAGGCGCTGCCGAACGAGTGGTAGAGCCAGATCCGATGAACGACCACGCGCCCCGGGCCGAGAGGCGGCTCAGCGGTACGCGGCGATCGCCCCCTGGAGCTGCCCTTCGTCCACGTCGGCGGCCACGACGACCTGCACCACGGCGCCGTCGGCCGAGCTCCAGACCACGATCGCCTGCCGCGAGTTCCCGTTGACAACGTCGATCCGCCAGGCCGGCCTGCCCTCGATCTCGAGCGTGGTCGCCCGCACGGCCTCCGTGCGCCGGGACGCGTCCGCGGCGCGGCGGTACTCCTCGGCGAGCAGGGCCGGCGTCAGCCCGTCGCCCTCGAACGCCCCGAGCTGGATCCCTCCCCGCTCGCCGGCCTCCCAGATCCCTCCGCCGAAGCGCACGTCGGTCACGCCGGCGTCGAAGACCGAGCCGAGTGTCTCCTTCGAACAGAAGCGCCCGGAGTCGCGGCTGGTCGCCTCGCCGCCGTCGATGGTCGCGGGGATCCGCGCCTCGAGGGGCGGGTAAGCGCCCTTCATCTGCTGGCGCGCCGTCCCGCCACATGGCGTCGCCGGATCGAACGAGGCGGGGCCGGCCGACGAACACCCCGCGGCGACGAGGACGACAACGGCCAGGCCGGCCGCGGCTGCCCGGCGGCCGGCTCGCGGGCCAGTGGGAAACGGCAGGCGGGGCGGTGCCATTCGCATCGGTCGGAGCCTACCCCGAACCGCGCCGGACTGCCGCCCACCGCACTCGCCGTGCCTTCGCGCACCGGACGACGGTCCCGGACCGGTGCGCGGACGCCATCGACCATCGACCCCCGGCCCACCGGGACGAGCCTCCCATGGCCCGTGCAGCCACGTCCGGGATACAGTTCCCACGTCGGCCGCCGACGCGAAACCGGGAGCAACCTGGGGCGTCGACCACGGGCCGAGATCGGGAGACGCACGGTCGTCGAGGGCGCCGGCAACGGCGTCAAAGGGTGGGTCCCTCCGATCTCGACCACGAGTCGAGTAACCACGGTCATCCGGCCAGCAGGCCCGGACGCGGCGGCGGCGGCGGACTCATCGGCCGGTGGTGCTCATGCCACCGGACCGGCCACACGGGATCTGGACGGGGCGCCCGCCACGGGCGCCCCGTTGGCGTGTGCCCGGGGCGGTCCGTCAGCCCGCCGCATCCGGCGGCCGCGCCGCCGCGACAACCCGCGCGCCGTCGAGAAGGTCGGGGTCGCGCGTGATCGCCCGTGCGAGCCAGCTCACGTAGGACGGCTCCTTGTCCTCGATCTCCCCCAGCGTCCGGCCGTGGAACTTCCCGAAGACCAGGGTCATGGCCCGCGCCGCCTCCAGCGTCGGCAGCTGCCGACGACGGACCCGCCGGGCGCGCAGCCGCTCCAGCGGGCCGGTCGGGTCGGAGGCGCGGGGCGGCTCCGGCGTGGTTGAACGCGCCTGCGGGGGCCGCCGGTCCCGCGGATGGTGCCGGTACCCGTCGCCGCGTGGCGTCGTCGTGGCATTGCGCTGGTGGAGCAGGTCGCTGGTGTCGAAGCGCGCCGTCACGGGCCGCGTCCGCGGGGGCGGCGGGGGACCCGACGGCCGTGCGTCACCGGCGCCGGTCGCGCCTCCCTGGGCGTCGACCGGCGGCTCCCCCGGCGCACCGGGGCCGGCGTGCCGGTGACCCGGCGTGGGAGCGCTTCCGCCTCTGAGGTCAGCGTAGGCCGCGTTGATCTCGGCCATCCGGCGCGTCGCCGCCCGCCGTTCGGCCGTGGTCCCTGCCAGGTCGGGATGGTGCAGGCGGGCCAGCCGCCGCCAGGCGGCCTTGATCGCGGCGGCGCTCGCTCCTGGAGCGAGGCCGAGCACCGTGTAGGGATCGCGCCGGACCATCCGTCCATCGTAGGCGCTACGCTCTGGGCATGCCCTCCCGCACCCCCCGGCGCGGCGCGGGCGGCCGCGGTCGCGGTTTCCCGTCCCGGTGGCCAGGAGGGATCCGCGGCCCGGGGATCCACGGCTTCGTGAGCGACAGCACGGAGGAGTCGATCATGCCGGACGGCGATCTGCAGCCCGCCCTCGGAACCTGGGAGGCCATCGACTCGCTGCGGGTGGTGCGCGAGTTCTGCGCGCGCCCGCTGGAGCCGTGGGTCGTGGAGCGCCTGATGGACGCCGGCCGGCGGACCGGCAGCTCCAAGAACCAGCAGCGCTGGGCGTTCATCGTCTGCCGGGACCGCGCCCACCTGGTCGAGCTCGCCACGCTCGGTCCGTGGGCCGGCCACCTCGCCGGCGCCGCGGTCGCGATCGCCCTCCTCACGCCGGACCCGGCGCTGACGGACGCCCCCCTCTCGGTCATGTGGGACCTGGGCCGGGCGGCCCAGAGCATGGTCCTGGCAGCCTGGGAGCTCGGGATCGGGAGCGTCCCGGCCACCGTCTACGAGCACGACCGGGCGCGCGAGCTCCTCGGCTACCCGGCCGACTGGCACTGCGAGTTCATCCTCTCGTTCGGCTACCCGGCCGACCCTGCCCTCCTCACGGCGCCGAAACGGGCCGGCGGCCGCAGGGCGCTCGCGGAGTTGGTCCACGAGGAGCGCTGGTAGCGGCCGGTCGTCGAACCGCGCCAGGGCGGCGGGCGAGCGGGCCGAGCGGGCGTCTGCCGGCGCTCAGCCCGGGGAGACCGGGCCCGGCAGCGTGTCGAGGTCGCTCTCGCCTTCGAGGTCCAGCGTCTCCGCCCCGCGGGCCTCCGGCGCCGGCGCGCCGGCGGCAAGGTACGCATCAAGCGCCGTCTCCAGGCCGACGTCGCGATGGCGCCGCTCGGAGAGCAGCCACTTGTGCTCCAGGAGGTCGCAGTAGGCCTGCAGGGCGTCCCGCGTCGGGCCGATCGCCGGGGCGAGGCGCCCGAGCGCCGGTCCCAGGACCTCCGCCCGCCAGCGATCGGAGGCCTCGCCAGACGAGACGCGGCGACGCTCGAAGTACTCCAGCCACGCCCGGTACTCGCAGAGGTCGTTGAGGAGGAGCCGCGCCTGCCCCTCGAGGGCGTCCAGGCCGGTGCGGCGCTGCAGCTCCCGCGCGTGGAAGTCGCGCCTCGTGACCGCCGCCCGCAGCCGGACCCGGCCGTTCGGGCCCGGCTCCAGCTCGATCTCGCCGACCGCGAAGCCGAGGTCGTTCAGGCGTCGCACGTGGGCGGAGATGGCGAACCGGTCGCCCGGCTGGATCTCGATCTGCCGGAAGACCTCCTCCCAGAGCTGCGTGTAGCGGGTCCGCACCGCCTCCGCTGCGTCGATCTGCTCGTCCATCGTCTCCGGGCGGCCCTGGAAGGCGGCCAGGTCGGCGAGGCCGAAGGCGACGTTCTCAACGAGGACGTCCAGGTCGTACGCGCGCTGCCCGTCCGAGAGGGCGGGGTGGATCTCGCTCGTCTCGGCGTCCACGAGGTAGGCGGCGAACGTGTCGCCATCGCGCCGGAAGAGCGTGTTGGCCAGCGAGCAGTCGCCCCAGTAGACCCCGGCCCGGTGGAGGTCGACCAGCAGCCCCGCCATGGCGTCGAGCAGGCGATCGCGATAGCCGCCGGGTTCCAGCGGGACGCGCCTGAGGAGCCGCCGGTACTGGAGGGAATGCCGCAGGTACTCCGTCACCAGGACGGCGGTGCCCTCCGCGAGCCGCTCGGCGATCCCGACGGCCCGGACGGCCGGCAGTCCGGCGTGCTCCATGTGCTGGAGCGCGTCGTACTCCCGCCGCGCGACCTCCAGCGGCTCCTCCTTGAGGGCGTACAGGGTCGCCCCGCTGACCACGAATCGGACGAGGTGGCGCGAGGGCCCCACCGGGAGCTTGCGCAGGACGACCTGCCCGGGTTGCCACGCCCCGAGCGGCAGCTCCCACGGCAGGGCGAGGAGTGCCTCCGTGGGCTCCCGCAGGCGCAGCCGGGGGAAGGCGGCCGTGTTCAGCGACGCTTCCGGAGGTACGTGGTGAGCGAGGCGTCGAACCCTGCCGCCTCGAAGAGCCGGCGGGCGTCCGCGCGGTGGTGGCCCGCGGTGACCTCCACGAAGGCACACCCGGCATCCGCCGCGACCCGGTCCACCTCGGCGAGGAGCGCCCGGCCGATCCCACGCGATCGGATCGCCGGATCCACCACCATCGCGATCACCCGGGCGAGGTGATCCTCGTGCTCGAAGCGTGGGACCAGGTGGACGGCGATGAACCCGAGACGCTCGCCGTCGTGCTCGGCGACCCGGACCAGCGACCCCATCTCCGCGAATCGCTCCAGACGGCGGACGATATCGCTGGCTCCCGCCGGATAGCCCTCCTCCGAGAGAAGCCCGGCGATCCAGTCGGCGTCGGCGGGCTCGGCGTCGCGGAACGTGGGTCCGGCATCGGTCTCGATCATGACTCGATGGTAGCCCACGTGTCACCCGTGGGCCCGGCGGCCGCGGGGTGGCCAGCCACGAGGAGCAGATGGGTTCCCCATGGATGCCGCGTCGACGCCAGGAGCTGGGGGCCGAACGGGCCGCTGTCCGCCCGAGTTCGACCCCGCCACCCTGACCGTGAAGGTCGGTGCGACCGTCACCTGGATCAACATGGACTCCGCGACCCACACCGTGGTGTGGAGCGACGGGAGCCAGGGAAGCGGGTCGCTCACCAACAGCGGGGCGCCCTACGCGCGGACGTTCGACACGCCGGGCACCTTCGCCTACGCGTGCGGGATCCACGCGGCCATGAAGGGGACGGTCGTCGTCGAGCCCTGACCGCGGTCAGGCGGGCTTCTGCGCGACCAGGAGGGTCGCGTCCGACGGCAGGGCGATCGCCTGCGGCGCCGGGAGGCCAGCGGCCGCGAACAGGAGCGCGTGCTCCTCCACCGTCCGCATCCGGCCGCCGCTGAGCGCCTCGTCCAGGGCGACCCCGGTGATCAGCTGGCCGTGCAGGGTGGCCAGGTCGTCGAGGCTGGACGGCAGGCACCAGCCGAGGACGAGGAGCTGGCCGCCGGGGCGGAGCGAACGCCACGCCGCGGCGAGCGCGGCCGCCGGGTCCGGGAGCTCGTGCAGCGCGTGCTGGAAGTAGGCGAGGTCGAAGGCGCCCTCGTGGGTGATGGCCGCCACCTCGCGGGCCTCGATCCGGATCCGGTCCTCGAGCCCGGCCTCCTGGACCAGGCGCATCGCGCGAGCGGTCGAGTCGGGCTCCGCCTCGACGCCGACCAGCCGGGAGGCCGGGAACCGGCGGGCCACCGCCACGAGCCAGCGGCCGCCTCCACAGTGGAGGTCGACGACGTCGGCCCCGTTGGCGAGCTGGGTCACGAGATCGGGGAGCGCGGCGAGCGCCTCTTCGAAGAAGACCGCGATGTCCTGCCGGGTCAGCTGCTCGATCGACCGGTGGTAGCGCGGCGGGCGGACCGCAACCGTCCGGCCGGTCTGGAGAAGTTGGGCCATGTCGCCGTAGTCCAGGCTGGCCGTGACCGTGTAGGCGAACTGCCCGCCGAGGTACTCGGGGCGATCGACGTCGAGGAGGATGGAGGCGGTGCTCTCGTCGAGGTGGATCCGGTCGGTGTCACAGTCCACGAGGTCGCTGGCATACGCCGCCCGGCACCAGATCGCGATGGGATCCGGCGCCGTCCCGGTGGCCGCGGCCAGCTCGCCCGTCGTCAGGCCCCCTCCGCCGGCGGCACGGAGCGCGGAGAAGAGGCCGAGCTCCAGGCCCAGCTCGATCACCCACGAGCGGTAGAAGCCGCCGAGGCTCGTGACCAGGTCGTCGAAGCGATCGTCCAGGCGCATCGTGGCGCGATTGTTGCACGCCGCGCGCGCAGGACGCCACGTCGAGCACGCGGGACGCCGGAACCCCCGCACGCGGTGCGGTCGGGGATGCGATGCTGCCCGACATGTCGTCCCGACCCGCCCCGGTTCTCGAGCCCGCTACCACGGTGCGCATCGCCATCGCCCTCGTCACGCTCTACCTGGTCTGGGGCTCGACCTACCTCGCGATCCGCATCGCCGTCGAGACGATCCCGCCGCTGACGGGGTCCGCAGTGCGCTTCCTGATCGCCGGGTCGCTCCTCTACCTCGTCACGTTCCGGAGCGGCGACGCCGCCGGGGACCGTCCCGGCCGCCTCGAATGGCGCGACGCGGCGATCATTGGCGGCCTCCTGCTGGCAGGCGGGAACGGGCTCCTCGCGATCGGCGAGCAGACGGTCCCCTCGGGGATCGCGGCCCTGATCATCGCGACGCTTCCACTCTGGGTGGCCATCCTCGGCCGGGTCATCTTCGGGGTTGTCCTGACCCGAACGATCGTGGCCGGCACCGTCATCGGCTTCGCCGGCGTCGCCGTGCTCGTCTGGCCCTCCGGGGCGTCCGGCGGCCTCGACCCGTTCGGTGTTGCGGTCGTCCTCCTCTCCCCCGTCTTCTGGGCCACCGGGTCGCTCTTCAGCCGGACCGCCCACGTGCCGCGGCGCCCGCTCGTCGGCACGGCCATGCAGATGCTGGCCGGCAGCGCGATCCTCTTCGTCCTGGCGGTCGTCACCGGCGACCTCTTCCGGGTGCGCCCGGCCGAGATCACCCCGGCGTCGCTCGCCGCGGTCGGGTATCTCATCGTCATCGGCTCGCTCGTGGGCTACACCGCCTACGTCTGGCTGCTGAGGGTCGCCCCGATCTCGCTCATCGCGACGTACGCGTTCGTGAACCCGGTCATCGCGGTCATCCTCGGTTATCTCGTCCTCGCCGAGCCGCTGGGGCCCCGCACCCTTGCCGCGGGGGCGATCATCGTCGTCGCCGTGGCCGTCATCGTGCGCGCTCGCGGCGGCGAGTCCCGACGAGTCGTGCCGGAGGAAGTTGGGGAACCCGGGTGAGCGCCGCCCTCCCCGGATCGCGGCCGAACGCCGCCGCGGATCCACCGTCCGCGCGATACTCCGGCCAACCACCCGCTCCCCGTCCCGCCTGACCTCGTCCCCGACCAGCGGCGCCCGTGGCGCCCCAACCCTCCCGGAGGATCTCCACCTGATGGCGCACGAACCGCTCCACACGATGGGCCAGCAGCATGGCCGCCGCAGCTGGGCCGAGCCGTGGAAGATCAAGATGGTCGAGCCGCTGACCGTCACCACCCGTGACCAGCGCGAGGCTGCCCTCGCCGAGGCCGGCTACAACACGTTCCTGCTCCGCAGCGACGACGTCTACA
>CAZVPS010000081.1:0-9021 GCA_964629105.1 uncultured Anaerolineaceae bacterium | reverse complement strand
GGCCACGGGGTCTCGACGGCGAACCTGGCCGGGCGCACGCTGGCGGACCTGATCACCGGTGAGCGGACCGCGCTCACCGACCTGCCCCTCGCGAACCACCGCAGCCCCAACTGGGAGGTCGAGCCGTTCCGCTGGCTCGGCATCCGCTACACGCAGGGCGCGATGACGCGCCTGGACCGCCGCTCCGGGGCGACCGGCAGGCCGCCGACCGGCCGCTCAATGGCTGAGCGCATCGCGAGCCACTGACCCGTCGCACTGAGCCCGCGTCCGGGGATCACCCGCCGCGTCTCAGCCGGATGTGGCCTCCAACCGCGCGGCGAGGTCCGGCGCCGGGCAGCAGAACGTTCGACCGGCGGTTCGTCGCTCCGGGCCGATCGGCCAACAGTGGTCAAGTTCGTCGTGCTTGGGCACCGGCGACCAACGGCGACGCGACGCGCGATGCCGGCGGCGAGGATGTCCGCCCGTCGGTCGCAGCCGCCCGGTGCTGCTGTGGACTACGAGCCGTAGTACTCGCGCGTCTCCGCCGCCGTTGTTGTGCGCTGCGTGGCCGGCGCGGCCTGGACGGTGACCGTCATGTAGGGCGCGGTCGAGCTCCCGTGAAGGCCGCCTGCCTGGACGGTCCCTCCCCCTGACAGCAGCCGATCCAGGGCGACCCGCACCACCTCGGACAGCGAGAGCCCGTTCGCCGTCGCGTAGTCATCCACGGCGGAAGCGATCTCCCCGGGCACGCGAACGCTCAGGACGGCCCCGACAGGCCGTCGGATGCGGAGGTCTGCTCTCTCAGAGTTCATGTCTCCCTCACGATCGCTGTCGTCCATACCGCGCGATCTCCGACGGCTTGGACGGGTAGGCCGTGCGCGGCCGCCAGACCCCGTACTCGTCCGTCGAGTCGATGGGCATCGTCACGAAACCGCCGCTGGCGTCGAAGCCCACCACCAGGAACGGCGCACCGCCGGTAGCGCGGTTGCGGAGGATCCGCGGCGCTCCATCGAGCACCTCGTAGGCGCGCCGGACACTCACCCCGTGCCCATGCATCTTCGCGGTGTTCGCATCGTCGAGAAGGAGGTCCCAGAGATCGACCTGCACGGTCAGGCCCTCTTGACCGGCGGTGTCAGACACCGTATACAGGTGTCACACATCCGTCAAGTGGGTGCCCATCGTGCGACTCGACTTCCTGATCCTCGCCGACAAGGCCGAGGCCATCGGCGGCAAGCTCTACCTGATGGGCGGCGGGTTCGACCGGGTCCGCCTTGCCACAATCCCCGGGGCGGCGCAGTTCGACGTTGCCGTCGGGATCCTGGTCGGCTACAACGAGACGAACCTGAAGCACGCGTTCGAGCTGCGCTGCGAGGACCCGGACAACAACCTGGTCTTCGATGCGCCGCAGGGGGCCATCGAGGTCGGCCGACCTCCGGGGATGACTCCGGGCAGCGAACAGCGGGCCCTCCTCGTCTTCGCCGGGCCGTTCCCGTTCCGGGCGCCGGGCGACTACTCCTGGGTCATCGTGCTCAACGGCGAGCGCCAGCCGCCTACCCGGTTCAGAGTGGAGCAGGCCCACGCGCCGATTGCCCCGTCGCGCCCTGAGTAGACGCCGGGTGCGGGCCGCTGCGGCTGCCGCTGACGACCGAGGCGCTCCACCGCACGGACGCGTGTCGAGCCGCACGATGGGCCGCAGGCCATCGTCCCCATGGCGACAAGGGTTTGGCCCAAGACGGCCGTAGACAACGAGGGTTGATCGGCGTAGTTTCTTGCCATCTCAGGGGAGGCGATGACGCGCGGGCCACATACTGGCCGCCGGGACCGCGCCGAGCCACTGGCGAACCCGACCCGCCCACGAAGGTGGAGTTCGATGTCGCGCGCGGCCCGGGTCGCCCTTGTTGCGTTGTCCGTCATCCTGCTAGCTGCCTCCGCTGCGTGCGGCGGCGGGACGTCATCCGAGCCGGTGTCGGCGGACGGGACGCCACTCCCTGCCGGTCAACCCACCGAGGTGGGCGCCTGGCGCGCCGCACGGACCTGGCTCGTCGACCAGCGGCCGGTCATCGAGCCGGGCGACGTGCAGGAAGCGAACGCCTGGCGAGTCACCCTCGTGCATGCCGCATCGTGCAGCCCGGCCACGGAAGCGCCGGCCGCCCCGCCGGCCGAGCCACCGGCACCGCCAGCTGAGCCGCCCGCCGCGCCCGGGGAGCCAACGCCGACCGCCGAGCCGTCGCCCACGCCTGGAGTCTCCTCGTTGACGGACGCCACCCACCACTGCGTCCTCCTGGTGATCGAGAACCCGGCGGCGAGTCCGGGCGTGCTGGACCTGGGCCGTGACGGACCGGTCCTGGTGACACCCGACGGGACTCGACTCCCGGTCGCCGGCGTGCGCATGGAGACAGGCCCGTTCGCCATGGCCACGTGGGCGGGCCAGGTTACCAGCGCATCGGAGTGCTCGTTCTCGGCGCCCGACGCTAAGGACCGCCAGGCTGCCGACTGCGCGATGATGCTCGTGGCCCGCTCGAACGGCACGACCTTTGAGGAGGCGCAGGCCGCGATCGGTGCGGGAAAGGCGATCGAGCTCGAGCTGGCGTTCCAGGCTCCGGGGGCCGCCGACGACGCAGTCCTCGAGTGGCCCGGCGGGGTGCGCTTCGCGGCCGGGCCGTGACCTTGAGGCCCCGCCGAGAGCACCGTGCAAACGTCCCAGGCCGGCAACGTGCTGCACAACCCGAGATCGTCGGTGACCCGCAGCTCCACGGTCAGGTGAGAGAGAGGCTGGACTGATGATCGCTGAGATGCCGCGCCGCGGCGGGCTGCCTCGCAGGCGTGTGACCAACCGGGTGATCGCGGTTGCCGTGGCGACCGCGGTGCTCACGGGCGCGATGATGATGGATGCCGGCGTCGTCTCTGCCGCGACCGTCGTCCAGGCATGGCAGACCCGGGTCGGGGGCGGGCTGACGGACACCTCGACTCTCACGGTCTACGACACGGGAAGCGGCATCCTCCGGATCCGGGCGACGAAGCTCCGGGCGGGGTCGACGTTCGCGGTGACCGTCTACAAGGGCAGATGCGGCTGGATCTTCTCCGCGCTCGGCCCGGCCCTGTTCACGCTCCCCTCGGTGACGTCGAGCTCGTCCGGGGCGATCACGCGGAACCTGGCCGTGACCTCGGTGCGGGTCAAGCAGGTCCGGGGGGCGTGGAACGCCGGGGCGGGGGTTGCGCTCGTGCTCCGGCGCGGATCGAGCCGCTGGTGCGGCAACTTCGCGGCCCTGGGCCGCCGCGGCCAGACTGTCCGACTCGAGAACGCGCAGTACCACGTGGTGTCCCGCGCCGAGCGGTGGGCCGGAGGCGGGCGGGCCCAGCCGGCGGCGGGCGGGGCCTACGTCACGGTCTACGTGCGCATCAAGGCCCTGAAGAAGACGAGCTACAACGATCGCACCTACACGTTCCGGGACACCGCGGGCACGGACTGGAAGCAGCCCATCGTGATGTGGGAGGAGCGCAAGCCGGCCCTCGGGTCCGGGGAGCTCCTGGCCGGCCAGACCGTCGAGGGGTGGGTAACGTCGATCGCCCCCGAGGCGCAGCTGGACTCCCTGAGGCTTGTCTACTGGATGCACTCCTCGGGGTTCATCATGTCGCACGAGAGCCCCACGCTCCTGGTGCCCCTCGGAACGCTCGCCGCGCCGGCACCGAGCCCGACACCCTCGCCGGGCCTGGAACCGACGCCCTCGCCGGGCCTGGAACCGACGCCCTCGCCGGGCGTCTGATCGCGCCTGCCCGGCGCCCGGTTCGTGACCGATGCCTCTGGGCAGGGCGCGGCAGGCGTGCCCATGGTGCCCCCACCACGGGAGGCCCTGACGCGCGGCCCACAACCCTGGCCGCCGGGACCGCGCCGAGCCACTGGCGAGACCGACCCGCGCAACGAATCCCGATGCCGGTGCACCGCCGGTGTCGGTGGACGCAGGGAGGTCTGGCAATGCCGGGCATTCGGTTTCTCACGGCCGCGCTGGCGGCAGTCCTCCTGGTCGGATGCGGGGCAAGCACGCCGCTCACGACGCCAGGACCTTCGGCGGCGGTGACTACCGCCGCACCGGTAACCCCGACAGCGGTGACTACCGTCGCACCGGCAATCCCGACAGCGACGACCGAGTCAAGGGCAACTCCGTCCGTGGCTCCGACGCCCACGCCCGCTCCGACCAAGGTCCCCGGCATCCAACCCAACCCCGGGGCGACCCTCTCGGGCCCCATCGAGATGGGCGACAAGGCCGCGACGGCGGTGATCACCCTGAAGGTGTCCGATGATGGCAGCGCGATCACCTCGCTGTCGTTCTTCTTCACGGACGTGAAGTGCGAGGGCTTCAGCGCGAGCTCCATCATGACCCAGGACGGATCGACCCACCCGATCAGCGGCGGAGAGCTACGGGTGGATTCCAGCAGCCTGGGGAAGCTGACGGGCGAGTTCACTTCGCCGACGGCGGTCGCCGGTTCGATTGAGCTGACGATCAACCCGGGAATCGGCTCCCCCATCCCCTGCGGGACCTGGGACTGGTCTGCCAGCCAGGAGTAGACGAGCGGCTTCACTCGCAGTGTCGCTCAGCCAGGCTGGCGTTCGATGGGGTCGGTCGGCCGATCGTCGCTCGTCCGTGCAGTGAGGCACGCCGTGTCCCTGCCACGGGCCGGCTCTCCCCTTTCGGCCTCACGCCACCGCGAACCTCTGCACGCGGTCGTTCCCGTTGTCCGAGACGTATGCTTCCGACCTGCCGTTGAAGGCGATGCCGTAGGGCTCCTTGAACTGCCCGTGGTGCCTTCCTTCGCCACCGAACGTGCAGAGGAAGCGCCAGTCGCGGTCGAAGACCTGGACCCGGTGGTTCATCCGCTCGACGACGAAGATCCTTCCCTGCCCGTCGATGGTGATGCCGCGCGGCCACCAGAGCTCGCCCTCCCCGGAGCCGGGTGAGCCGACCTTGGCGAGGAAGCGCCCGCGCGGGTCAAACTTCTGCACGCAGCTGTGCAGCGTGTCGGTCACGTACAGGCATCCCTCGGAATCGATGGCCACGTCGCTGGGGCGATTGAACTTGCCTCGTCCCTCTTTGTCGTCGCCAGGTCCTCCGAAGGCGAGGAGGAAGCGCCCCTCCGGGTCGAAGCGCTGAACCCTGTCGTTGTGGGCATCCACAACCCAGAGGGATCCATCCGGGTCGAAGTGAATGCCCCGGGGCCAATTGAGCTCGCCTTCCCGCTTCCCCTTGGGCCCGAACGAGGCGAGGAAACGGCCGTCATGGTCGAACTTGAGGACGCCCAGCTTCACGTCTGTCACGTAGCAGGCGCCGGTCGCGTCGACCGCGACCCCGGCCGGGGCGATCAGCTTGCCAACTTTCTTCAGCCAGCCACCTTCCCCGCGGCCGAACGCCCTGATGAACGTCCCCTGGGGATCGAGCACCTGGACCAGCCCGTTGCCCGCGTCGGCGACATACACGTTCATCGCCGCATCGATGGCGATCCCGCACGGCTTGTCGAATAGCCCTTTGCCACCTCCCCAGTGCCCGAACGTCAACTGATGAGCAACAGACGGCCGATCCATCGTCCCGCCCCCAAGGCAGCCCGGCGCGCCGCAAACCTGCCACAGCGACGAACGCCGTGACTATCGTATCGCGCCGCTGCCGCGCTTAGACGAGCCCGCTCTCTTCCCCGGGGGCCGTTCGCCTCTGGCGGGTCGGCGACGGGACGCCTACCGTGCGCGGCGTAGCGGGAGGCCCTGACGCGCGGCCCACACCCTGGCCGCCGGGACCGCGCCGAGCCACTGGCGAGACCGACCCGCGCGACGCGTCCCGATGCCGGTGCACCGCCGGCGTCGATGGCCGCCAGGGAGGTCCGGCAATGCCAGGCATTCGATTCTCCGCTGCCGCGCTGGCGGCCGTCCTCCTGGTCGGATGCGGGGCAGGCGGGCCGCCGACGCCCAAACCCGGGGCGACCCTCTCGGGCCCCATCGAGATGGGCGACAAGGCCGCGACGGCGGTGATCACCCTGAAGGTGTCCGATGATGGCAGCGCGATCACCTCGCTGTCGGCCTTCTTCACGAACGTGAAGTGCGATGGCTTCAGCGCGGGCTCCATGATGTCCCGGGAAGGATCGACCCACCCGATCAGCGGCGGAACGCTGCAGGTGGATTCCCGCAGCCTGGGGAAGCTGACGGGCACGTTCACCTCGCCGACGGCGGTCGCCGGTTCGATCGAGCTGACGATCAGCCAGGGCATCGGCTCCCCCATCCCCTGCGGGACCTGGGACTGGTCTGCCAGCGAGGAGTAGCGGAAGTCGCGGCCGCTGGCGTGGTCTCGATGGACCGTGCGCGAGGCGCGCGGACGCCCTCGCTCAGCCCACCATCGGCGGTTGCGCTCCGCTCGGAACCCGCGGGACTACCGGTCCCGACGGTCCGCCATCGCGAAGGGCAGGAAGTAGCGGTCAAGCGACTCGGCCGTCGAGCCGTACTCGTTGTCGCCCACCAGGAAGTCGCAGACGACCTCGCGGGCCCGTGCGATCTCTTTCAGTCGGCCACGCCAGCGGTCGTCGGCGAGGGTCAGGTCGAAGAGCTCGAGGGGTCCGATCCAGCGCGCCCGCAAGCCGCCGGTCGTTGCCCTGCGACTTGGCGCGGGTGGCGCGACCGACCTCGCTGCCGATGTTGGCGAGCTGCACCATCAACGTCAGCTCGTACCAGCGTCCGGCGGCCAGGCTCGCATGAAGGGACGAGCCCATCACCGCGCCAGGCGGTCGACAATCTGGGCGATCCACGGCGTACGGCACGGAAGCCCGGCGCATCCGGGGTCTCGTCTCAGTATGTTGACGGCGCGAGCACGCCCTCGGGCACCCGCTCGTCGACAGAGGCGGTCCGGCGGTTCGCAGCGAGCTCTGCCCGCCCACCCTCGACCTGGACGAGCATTCCAGAATCGGGCTTGAAGCTGACCTGGATGTTGGCGACAGCCGGCCGGCCGCCGGTCGCCACGTATCGTTCGAGCGACTCGCGCGCGACCTCGCTGACCGTCAGTCCCCTCTCTTGTGCGATCGCCTGCAGCTGCCGCAGCAGTGCCCGGTCCACCCGAAGAGAGAACTGGGTGCCGCTGGGGCGGGCGCTCCCGGCGACTGAGGTCGCCCCGGCCCAGTCATAGTCATCCGGGGCTCCGACAACGGCGCGTTCGTCGGGCGACAGATGGTCGAACGTCTGCTTCCTGGTCTCCGGCATTGATCCTGCTCCCGGTATCTAGACGTCGCCGGGCTTCGTATCCCACGCGGTGTACGCGACCCACGTGCCCGGGATCGCGGTCCCCAGCACCACGACCATGATTTCGCGCCCCCCACCAGTGCGGCCCAGCATCAGGTACGTGACGGCGCGGCGCCGGCGGTTGCGGACGAACGTGCGCTGCCCGTACCAGGCATCGTCAGCCTCGCCGACCGTGACGACCCGCCGGCCGGCGGCGGATTGATGGGCCTCGAACTCGGGATAGAAGACAAGGTCGTCGAAGGTCGGCACGCACGCTGCTCCAACGTCGTCCTTGACGTCAGTATCCCATCGGGATACGCTGTCTGTCAATTGCGATACGCGGAGCGGATACCCGGAGCTGAACGAATGAACGACACCGTGCTGATCGAGGGGACCAGCATCGACTTCCTGCTGACGGCGGACTTCGCCGAGGTCGTCCAGGGCAAGGTCTACCTCATGGGCGCCGGCTGGGACAAGTTCGCGCCGCCCGCCTATCCCGCCGTGATGCGGATCGGCCTGGCGGCAGGCATCAGGGTCCCCTACCTGGAGTCGAACGTTCCGCATCACCTGTCCGTGACCCTGCGCAGCGGCGACGGCGAGGACCTCTTCAAGATCGAGGGCGATCTCGAGACAGGGCGGCCCCCCGGCTCGCGCGGAGAGTCCGTCCTCGTCCCCCTTGCGGTCAACGCCCAGGTCAACGTTTCCGCCCCGCAGCTCATGGAACTCGTGGCCGAAGTGGACGGCCGGTCGACGAGGCGCATCAGCATTCGCGCGGTCGGCATGCCCTGACGCCAGGCGGCGGGGCTATCGGTCTCGGCGGGCCGCCATCGCGAAGGGCAGGAAGTAGCGGTCAAGCGACTCGGCCGTCGAGCCGTACTCGTTGTCGCCCACCAGGAAGTCGCAGACGACCTCGCGGGCCCGTGCGATCTCTTTCAGTCGGCCACGCCAGCGGTCGTCGGCGAGGGTCAGGTCGAAGAGCTCGAGGGGTCCGATCCAGCGCGCCCGCAAGCCGCCGGTCGTTGCCCTGCGACTTGGCGCGGGTGGCGCGACCGACCTCGCTGCCGACGTTGGCGACCTGCTCCATCAACGTCAGCTCGTACCAGCGTCCGGCGGCCAGGCTCGGGTGCAGCGGAGCGCTCGTCACTTCACCGGGGGTCCCGGCCACTCGGGGTATGCCTGCCGCTCATCGAGCAGCGCGCAGTAGATCCCCCAGGCGATGAGCCACTCCGCGACCTCGGCCGTCTCGCGGATCACGCCCATGTCGATGGCGGCGTGGACGTCGGCGGAGCGGAGTTCGTAGCGGTTCTCGAAGACGTTCAGTCTCGCCCGCGACTCGACGATGAGCCGCTCCCGATTCGCCGCGAGCTGCTCGTGATCGTCGATATCGGGAACGTTGATGATCATCGCGACGCTCCGTGGCGGCCGTGGCGGCGGGAAGGCTGATCAGCGGCCTGCCGTGCCGCCAGGTCGATCGGAGTGGCGAGGGGTGCGGGCCGGGCGGATCCTGCCCCCGCGATGGCAGGCGAGATCTCTGCTGCTCCGACGCTCGCGGCCAGCGCGGTCGCGCACAGCGTGTTCAGGCTGACCCCTTCGCGCCGGGCCTGGGCCGCGAGCCGCCGGTGGATGCCCTTCGGGACCCGCAGGACGAAGCGTCCGCTGTACTCGTCGCGAGCCTTGGGAGCGGGGATCGGCCGCCCATCGTCGATTGCCGCCTCGATCCACGCCGCGATCGAATCCTCCGCCAGGGCGAGCAGCTCCTGCGGATCGGTGGATGCTGCAACGCAGCCGGGCAGCTC
>CAZVPS010000080.1:0-9091 GCA_964629105.1 uncultured Anaerolineaceae bacterium | reverse complement strand
GTCGGAGCCCGTCGAGGCGCCCGAGCCGATCCGGCCGCGGGGCAAGCGCGGGCGCAAGGCGGCCGTGCCGGAGGCGGGCTCCCAGGGCGACGCCGGATAGAGCCGCCGCCGCCAGTCGACCCTCGGGCCCCGGGCGCCAACCCGGGGCCCTTCCACGTTCGGTCGCGTGCGTGGCCACGGTCGGGCTCATCGGGCCACTCCGGCGCCCTGTGGCGCCCGTGGGCGAACGTCGCCGAGGCCCGCATCGGCGGCGAGGGCCGGGATTTCTCGCGAAACTCGGCCGCGTGCGTACATTTGGGAGGCGCGGTCTTCCACGAGGGCTGAACCCACGTGTTGGTACCCCCGGTCAGGGCCCGATGCACCCTTCGTCGAGTTGCACGACCGACAGAGGACGGCGACGTTGCCGGGGTCGAACGGGGCACCTCCGGCGGCGAGCGGCACGACATGGTCGGCGGTCAGGTCGCTCGCGGGATGGGCGTCGCGCTGGTAGCCGGGGCACCAGTTGCCGTGCTCACCACGCCAGGCGCGGAGCACGCGGGCGCTGAGACGCTGCCAGGCCCGCGTGCTGTACAGGCCGTTGTGGCGGCTGCGTGTCGACTGCTTGGCGTGCTCGGTGCAGCGACTCCCCGTGTGGCTCGTCACTAGGCCACAGACCGTGCAGAGTTTCACGCGCCCACGGTTCTATCCCCGCACGGACGCCCCGCCCTGGGCGCGTGCAGACGCGCAGGTATCCAAGGCACGCGTTGGTCGCTCATGGCGACGTCTTACGTGGGCAGCGAAGCCCCCGTCAACGCGAGAGCCGCACGGCTGTGCGCATTTCCGAACAGAAACAGCGTCAGCCGCTCAAGTAGCCCAGGTTGATCGGTATCGAGTCGAGATATTGACGTGCCGACATCGACTGGAACGTGTGGTACTCATTCGACAATAGGTCGATGCCGTGGCTGGCCGCGACAGGGTGTGCCGTATCCCACCAGCCATCCCATGCCGACGTCTCGCCTTCTGTCCACTCGACGTCCTTGATGAGGACGAGGTTCGCAGCGTACGGTGCAAGCCGCGTGCCTCCGATCCGGAAGCGGATCTCCGTTACCCCAGCTGAGGCGTCTTTCCCTGCCCGCTTCTCCAACCACGTGGTGAGAGGTTTGTAGACGCCCAACACGAGCGAGTCGGCGAGGGCAGGACGGTCCCGTTTCGCACCGAGCCGTTGTGCCAGGACTTCGTACTCGGCCTCCGAGACGCACGACTCGATTGGCTCCCGGCCCACGAGCCAACTCTTCTCGACCGGTACCTCCAACCTCAGGTCGACGACCCAAGGCCCGTCGAGCGTTGGTGGGGTAAGTGGGACTAGGTAGCCGACCCGCTGCTGCTCCACCATCGCTGCCAAGTCTCCCCCCTCGCGGCGATACACGGGAGCAACATGGATCCAGGGATGCCTCGGCTTGGCCTCGTTGATGTCACAGGTCTGGGTGGTGATCAGCCCGTAAGGGGCGCGGTCCTGCGAGTCGAGCTCGAACACTTCGTCCTCGAGGGCTGCGTCGCCCGTCGCGCGTGTGAGTTCCCATACCGCGTGCGCGGCGGATGCGACGTAGATCAGAGGCGGCGACTCTAGGAGATGCCCCTGGCGGAATCCCCGCGTGGCGGAGAGGACAGAATCCGGCCAAGTGGTCGGGATGCCTCGATTGATCACCGCGCCCGAAGGCGCCCATACGTGGGACGCCTAGTCGCTCGCCGGAACTGGCCCGGTTCGGTCGCGTCTTCGCCCGGCAGCTCCTCGGCGAACCCGGCGTACGGCCGAGACTCACGTTCGCCCGTGAGGATTCGTGACCTCGCGAGCTGCTCGAAGATGGCCAAGTCGCCCGCTGCGAGAAGGTCCATGGGAGATGGGGTACCGACGTGCAGCCACGTCGCGACCCCTTGGACGCCGAGCCCTTTCTGGAGGGCGCGTGCTGCGACGTAAAGCCGCCAGACTGCCCGTGCCGTGTGCCGACGCGGCCGCACCGGACGAGATTTCCACCTTCGGAGCGTACGGAGCCCGACACCCGTGGCAGCGGACAGCTCTTCAGTCGTCAGGTCGAGAACCGTCTGCACGGCAGCAATTGCGGTCATGACGTCATCGCGCTCGGCGACGTCCGGCTGCGCGGGGTGAGGCGGGTTCGTTATCTCCCTGGCCGCGCTCGTGGGCGTCTCATCAATCGCGAGTAGCGAGAGTCGCGCCAAGAAGCGAGGCCAGGAGAAGGACGGTCGAGGATGCCCGCTGCGACGAATGGCATCGAGGATGGGCCAGCTGGAGAACGGTGACTCTCCGGGCTCGATTGGCCTCAAGGTGGCCACGGATGTCCCGACCCACTTGGAGAAACGCAGGTTGAAAGCCCCACTCGTGGTGATGATGCTCGCCGAGATCGGAGTGCTTGACGGGACTGAGGTGAATCCGATCATCTGCTGAAAGAGAGCGAGCTCGGGGCTCACCAGCAGCCGGGGATTGCTCACCACCTCATCGCGTACTGGCGTCTCGTAGCGAACGGCATCGCTCCCGCCGTAGACGAACTGGGTGCTGGGCCAGGCAGCCCGGGTCGGCTCGTGGCTACGCTCGGCCAGATACAGGGTCATGCCAGAGCCTCAAGGAGCCTAGGGGTCACAGCCTGCTGGAAGAGCCGGACATTGAGATCATGCAGCGTCTCGGCTCCCTCAAGGATGCTCTGAACATCGAACGCACGGACCTCGCTGCGGGAGACATCGAAGTCTAGAAGGTAGGCGAGGTCGCTGGAGGCATCATCCTCGACCGCAAAGCCGGTCCGTACGAGGGCACTGATACCGTCATCGAGGGTCAATAGAGTCTGCTGCTGACTGTTCTTGACGAGGCGCCCGACGATGGGGTGCATGATCAGTCCGAGGAACGGTTCCGAAACGAATTCCCGCCACTGGTCCGGCGACGTGACCTTGGGCTGTGTAATGCGGTCGACGTATCTCAGGCCCAGCCGCTGCTCGATGCTAGGAGAGATTCGACTCGCGACAGCTTCGATGATCTGCCGGAATCGCGGGCCGAAGTCCTTATCCCACGTCGTGTACCTGCTGGTCTCCAGCGCCACGCTATCGGGCATGATTGTCACGACCCAGCCGTCCGCTGAGGACATTCGCCATCCCGCGAAGGCGGTTTCGCTTGGTGCTCCGAGCGGCCCCCCTGCGGCCATGGGTATCTCGACGCGCGTCCCGCGAACCGACTCCAGCTTTGGGTAGGGCCCAGCTCGACCGCCCAGGTCGCCATGCAACCGAAGTACCAGTTTCGCATCGCTAACCGCGAGCGTTTCCTCGAAGCGAACCTGGCAGACAACGAGCTGCAAGGGGGACTTGCTGAGAGGAGCCTTGACGGGGTCTGGCAGCGACACCTGGATCGTCTCCCTCCTTAGCAAGAAGTGGCACCCAAGTGGCACTGTAACACCAATGCGACCCGGGGACAGCGCCCAGAGGTACTGAATCGCGGCCCCACCTCACGGTGCCGAAGGCGCCTCGCCCAAGGAGGAACGCCGCCTGCGAGGCGTTCAAGGCACCCGTTCTGCGATAGAGGGCTGAGAGGTTCTGGCGAGCAGTCGTCTCGGTGATACCAAGCTGTCTCGATGCGGCCTTGATCGAGCCGGTGTCGACGTAAGCGCACAGTGTCTCAAGCTGGCGACGGGTGGGCGGTTGACCGGCTCGCGGCACCATCAGGCGCCCCGTGCAATCACCGGGGAGAGCGGCTCCCCCGGCGTGCGGTTGATCATCAGGAAGCGTGGCGGTTGCTGAGTTAAGGAGGCTCTAGCCCTCTCGCCCCGACCATTCCTTCCCGGTTCCGGATCTCGGCGCGCACGCGGACACCTCCCTGGTGCCCCCAGCGAATCGGCCGGGACGGCGGACAGGCCCGACGTCCGTTGCCGCGCGGATCGTCGTCCGCGCCGCTTATCTGCGACTTATCGCGGCCGCCGCGGCCCTCATCCCCCGGACGGCGTCTCCGTCAGGCTGAAGCCGCGGCGTCGCAGCTCGGCCGCGTAGAGGGCGCCCGGCACTGCGATCTCGGCCGGGTGCGCACCGCGCGGCGTCACGCCCCGGGCGTTCAGGATCGCCTTGATCGAGCCGTCCCAGCCGGTCGTCCGCTCCATCGCCGTGAATCCGGTCGCCTCGTCGAAACGGTCGATCAGCTCCACGACGACCTGCGCCTCGCGCCCGTCCCGCCGCCCCTTCGCCAGCACCCGGACGATCACGAGGTCCGGCTCACCGGGCTTCGCCCGCAGCTTCGGATCCAGGACCGCGTGGAGGACGTCGCGCGGCACCACCCGGACGCCGCCGACCTCGATCGGCTCGGTTTCCAGGAGCCCGGCGTCCATGTAGGCCTTCCACGCGGCGAAATGGCCCGGCCAGCGCAGGGTCTTGTTCCAGAGCGTCCGCAGCTTCCCCTCGAAGGTCCAGGGCATCGTCGAGGTGCCGCCGCCGGCGACGAATGCCTCCATGCGCCCGATGGGCGCCGGGAAGTCGACGATCTCGTAGTCCTCCTCGAGGAACGTGGGCACCTCCGCCCTCTTCCCGTCGCGGATGAAGTGGGCGACGCCGTGGTACTCGTTCGTGAGCCCCGCGATGTTGAAGGTGAGGATGTAGTTGAAGGGCGGCTCCGGGTGCAGCGGGTTGCCGCCGTCCCAGAAGGTGACCTCGTCCGTCTCGTCGAGGAGGGACATCGCGTAGACGCTGAGGCTCGTGCCCATGCCGGGGACCTGGCCGCAGTCGGGGATCATCGCGATGCCGGCCGCCTCGGCCTCCGGAGAGAGGGCGAGCTGCTGCCGCACGAGGTCGGTGTTGCCGCCCAGGTCGGTCATGCTGGCCCGGGCCTCGATCGCGATCCGGGCGATGGCCGGGTTCAGCCAGTACGGCACGGCGGACAGGAAGGAGTCGACGTCGTCGAGGAAAGCCCGCAGCGCCCCCGGATCGGCCGCGTCCACGGCGAAGGGCTGCGCGATCTCGCGACCCACGAGGGTGTTGACGCGGGCGGCGGCGCGCCCCGCCGCTTTTGGGTCGACGTCGGCGACCTTGACGCGGCCTGCGTCGCCGAAACGGGCCATGTCGTACGCGGCGGCCGTTCCCTGCCGCCCGGCGCCGACGACTGCGTAGGTGAAGCTCACGGGGATTCGCTCCTGTCGGGTGGTGCGCCAGCGCGAGATGGGACGTCGGGGAAAGGCTACCGGGCCCCGGAATCGAACGAGCGCCGGTCCTGGCGGATCCGGCGCTCGGCGGGCTGCGGGGTCGGCGGGCTGGGGCTGCGGGGTCGGCGGCGACCCGGCCGCGGGGTCGGCGGCGTCGCTCAGCGCGACCCGGTGCGGTGCGCGGCGACGTGCGAGCTCCACTCGGAAGGGCGCGTGTCCGGTGACGCGCTGCTTCCCTGCCAGCCGCACTCGCAGGTGACCATCTGGAGCCGGTGCCGGTATTCGGCGATCACGTGGCGGGGGCCCGGATCGATGGCCGGCCGGCGGGGAATGGGAGATGCCATGGGCGGTGGCCTCCGGGGCTGGAGCGTCGGCGAATCACGCGGATGGGCGCTGGGCGCGAACGCCCCTCGTCGGGAAGTGCCAAGTGTACCCTATTCGGCCGGAATCGGCCGCCGCCGGTCGGGATCCGGGAGGCCGGCGCCGGTCCAGGCAAGGTTCCGGGTCCCACCACGCTGCGTTCGGTGGCCGATCCGGGCCCCGGACGGCTTCCCAGGCGCCGAACCGAGCGTGCTCGACCGGGATTCCTTGCACGATCTGGGCGAGGGGCGCCACGTCGGCTGGATTCCGGCCTGGTCGGCGACGTGGACCACCCGGCCGGTGGCCCGCGGCGTCGCGCGGTACGCTGACTCGGGACGCCGGCACCCGTCTGCCCCACCTGCCGCACGAGGTCCTCCCATGGCGCCCGACGAATCGCAGCCGCTCCGCATCGGCCTGGTCGCTCACGACCACAAGAAGCTCGACCTCGTCGAATGGGCGCGCTACAACCTCGCCTTCCTGGCCCGCCACGAACTGTGGGCGACCGGCACGACCGGCACCCTCCTGGAGCGCGAGCTTGGCCAGCCGGTCGAGAAGCTCCAGAGCGGGCCGCTGGGCGGCGACCAGCAGATGGGTGCCCTCATCGCCGAAGGCAGGATCGACTTCCTCGTCTTCTTCTCGGATCCGCTCGAGCCCCAGCCACACGACCCCGACGTGAAGGCGCTCCTCCGCCTCGCGGTCGTCTGGAACATCCCCATCGCCTGCAACCGGGCCTCGGCCGACCTCATGGTCTCGTCGCCGCTCCTCGAGGGCAGCTACGAGCGGACGCAGCCCGACTACGGGACGTATCTCGGACGCGCCGTCCAGGACGTCGAGCCGGCCTGAGGCGTCCGGCCGCGGCCCGCGGGTGAGGCCCGCGGGTGAGGCCCGCGGGACGGGCGGCCGCCGCGTGGACCGCCCGTCCGGTGGCCCGCGGCCCCGAGCGGTACGCGGCCCACGCGGCAGCAGCCGGGGCCGGTCCAGGCAAGGTTTCGGGTCCCACCACGCTGCGTTCGGTGGCGGATCCGGGCCCCGGACGGTCTCCTGGGCGTCGAACGGAGCGTGCTCGACCGGGATTCCGTGCACGACCTGGACGGGAAGGGCGCCGACCGGAGTCCCGGGCCGGCGCCTCCGATCCGGCACGGAGAACGGGATGCCTCCACGGCCGTGCGTGTCGCGCTTCCCGCCGCGCGTCCCGCCGCGCGTCCTGCCGCGACGCCCCTCGTCGCGGCGATCGCCGAGGTGGCCGCGCGGCACGGGGCGACGTCCGCGCAGGTCGCGCTCGCCTGGGTGATCCGGCACCCGAATACGATCGCCCAGCTCGAGGAGAACGCCGCCGCGGCGAACCTCGTGCTGGCGGACGACGAGGTCGCCCGCCTGTCCGCCGAGGCGGCGGCCTTCGCTGAGCGCGTGCGCGCCTGACCCCGGACGGCCCATCCCTTCGGGCCGCTCCACCCTGCCGGGTCCGCCCCGGCGGGCGTACGCTGGCCGCGAGCACCAGCCAGCGAGGGACGTTCATGACCGCCGCCGAACCGCACGCTCCCGCCGCCACCCGGACCGAGTCCGACTCCATGGGGCCGATCGAGGTCCCCGCCGGCCACTACTGGGGCGCCCAGACGCAGCGCTCTCTCCACCACTTCGCGATCAGCCGGGACACGATGCCCGTCCCGGTCATCCGCGCCTTCGGCGTCCTCAAGCGCGCTGCCGCCGAGGTGAACGCGGACCTGGGGCTACTTCCGGCGGACAAGCGCGACCTGATCGTCCGGGCGGCCGGCGAAGTCGTGGACGGCACCCTGGCCGCTGAGTTCCCGCTCCGGGTCTGGCAGACCGGGTCCGGCACGCAGTCGAACATGAACGTCAACGAGGTGATCGCGGGCCGGGCCAACGAGCTGGCGACGGGGTCGCGGGGCGGCAAGACGCCGGTCCACCCGAACGACCACGTGAACATGAGCCAGTCCTCGAACGACACGTTCCCGACGGCGCTCCACATGGCCGTCGCGGCGGAGATCGAGGAGCGCCTCATCCCGTCGGTGACCGCCCTCCGCGACGCCCTCGACGCCAAGGCGCAGGCGTGGATGGGGATCGTGAAGATCGGCCGGACCCACCTCCAGGACGCCGTCCCGCTCACCCTGGGCCAGGAGTTCTCGGGCTACGTCGCGATGCTCGACGGCGACCTGGCGCGGCTGCGGGCGGTCCTCCCCGGGCTCCACGAGATCGCCCTGGGCGGGACGGCGGTCGGCACCGGCCTCAACGCCCATCCCGAGTTCGCCGAGCGTTCCGCGGCCCGGATCGCCGAGCTGACCGGCCTCGCCTTCGTCTCCGCGCCGAACAAGTTCGCCGGGCTCGCCGGCCAGGGGGCGACCGTCTTCGCCTCGGGCGCCCTCAAGACGCTCGCCACGAGCCTCATGAAGATCGCCAACGACATCCGCTGGCTGGGCTCCGGGCCGCGCGCCGGCCTGGGCGAGCTGCGCCTGCCCGAGAACGAGCCGGGCTCCTCGATCATGCCCGGCAAGGTGAACCCGACCCAGAGCGAGATGCTCACGATGGTCGCGGTCCAGGTGATGGCCTATGACGTGGCCGTCGGGATCGCCGGCAGCCAGGGCAACTTCGAGCTCAACGTCTTCAAGCCGATCATCGCCCACGACCTGCTCCACGGGATCGAGCTGCTGATGGACGGCTGCCGCTCGTTCCGCGAGCACTGCATCGAGGGCCTGGAGGCCGACGAGGAGCGGATCGCCGGCCACGTGGCGAGCTCCCTCATGCTCGTCACCGCGCTCGCCCCGCACATCGGCTACGACAAGGCGGCGAAGATCGCGAAGACGGCGCACCACGAAGGCTCGACCCTTCGGGCGGCGGCGATCGCCTCCGGCTTCCTGACGGCCGAGGAGTTCGACGCCTGGGTGAAGCCGGAGGAGATGACCCGCCCGACGCTGGCGGGATAGGGCGAGGTTCGGGCGTCAGAGGTTCGGGCGTCAGTGGAAGAGCCGGCGCAGGCCCGGCAGCGGGCGGCGTCCGTTCTCCGCCCGCGTGGCCGCCTCCAGCTCGGCGACCGCAGGATCGAGCGCCGCGCGCATGCCGGCGGGCGTCGTCGGTGCCGGCTGCGACGGCGCCAGCGGGTCGAGGACGCGCAGACGGAACCGGGTACCCAGGCCGGTCTCCAGGAAGCCGCCGATCGCGACCGGGACCAGTGGCACCTCCCCAGCGGCGGCGAGCCAGGCGGCCCCCGGGGCGACGGTCCGGGTTCGTCCCGGCGGGCTCGGGGGCCCTTTCTCGGGGAAGATCACGAGGCAGCATCCCGCGCCGAGGACCGTCCGGACATCTGCCAGGTGCTCGCGGACGGCGGCCGGTGAGGCCTCGGGCGGGATCGGGATCATCCCCAGCCGCGGGAGGAGGCGCCGCCGCCACCGGGAGCGAACCATCGTCCGGCCGTCGCCGAACCAGGCGAGCCGCGGCGCGTCGCGGGGCCACGTCAGGAGCAGCAGGAAGGGGTCGATCCAGCCGCGGTGCGGGGCAACGGCGACGACGCATCTATGAAGGAGCGGGCTGCGTCAAGGGGGTGGTCTGGGCGTCATTCC
>CAZVPS010000079.1:0-9126 GCA_964629105.1 uncultured Anaerolineaceae bacterium | reverse complement strand
CGAACGACTGCTTGAACTTGAGGAGCCCGTACGTCGGCTCGCCGGGGAGCGGCTCGCGGCGCGCCCCGCGGACGTCCACCCCGCCGAGGTCCAGCTCGGCGCGGCCTTCGCGGGCAGCCAGCTGGAGGGCTCGCCAGAGGACCAGGCCCATGGCACCCGGATGGGCGGACCGGAGGCCGGCGACGTCCGCGGAGTGGCTGTACGTGAGGCGGCTGCCGTGGCGGTAGAAGACCGCGGCGCCGACAGGCTCATCCTCCGGGCCCCGCGCCTCGAGAAGCAGGAGATGCCCCGCCTCGAGGGCGGCCCGCCACCAGGCGAGGGCCGCGGGCCGGCTGCCGACGCTGAAGCCGCGGCGCTCGCCGGTCGCCGCCAGGAGGCCGTGGAAGGAGGAGAACGCCCCCGCGGCGGCGTCCAGGAGTCGGTCGGGGGGCGGCGCCTCGAGGCCGGGGCCCGGATCGCTGCCCGCGAGACGGTCGTAGCGCTGGATGCGCAATCCCCGGCGCTCGGCCGCGAGAAGCTGCTGGCGGGTCTTGGGGGTGATCCGCGCGAGGAGCGTAGCCTCGTCGACGCCGGGGGCGATCGGGACGCTGACCCGATGGCGCGAGGGGACGATCTCCTCCACCTGCCGGAACCCCAACCCGGCCAGGAGAGCCGGGAAGCCCGTGGCGGCCGGCATCTCGGGGTCCGCCACGACGACGTCGAACCCGGCGTCGCGGGCCCACGCGGCGATCGCCGCGAGCCGGCCGGCCACCACCTCCGGCCCGGCTCCCGCGGCCACGGGGCCGCGCGGCACGTAGGCGCGCCCGCCGCCGAGGAGGCGCCGGCGCCGGCCCAGGACGAGCGCGACCGAGCCATCATCGAGGACGAGGCGGTGGGGCTCGGCTCCCATCCGCTCTCGATGGAGCCCCCAGGCCAGCGACTGCTGCACGTCGCCGCCCGGCACGTCCACCACGCGGCCGTCCCAGGACGCGAGCTCCTCCGGCGCAGCCTCGCGGACCACGCGCAGGGCGGGGATCCCGGTTCCCGGACGCGTCGCCATGGCCGTCAGCCCGCCTCGGCGGGGTCGCCGGCGGCCGACTCCGGTGGACCGGTCCCCGACCCCCGGCCCAGCCCCGCCCGCGACCGCGCCCAGCGGACGCGCGCCTGCTGGGCGGTCTCGTAGACACGCCGGCCGACCGGGTCGAGGACGAGGTCCCAGCCCCCGACGTAGCGGATCTCGCGCCCGCCGAACCCAGCCTTGAACTGGGCGATGCCGGGGTGCGCGAGCCCCCACAGGTCGTAGGCCGCCGCTCCTTCCTCGCGGGAGCGCCGGATCGCCTCCCACTTGAGGAGATAGTTGGCCCGCAGGTCCGCGCCGGACGCCGTCATGCCGCCGTAGGGCTCCACGACCCGGCGTCCGCAGCGCACGAGGAAGAGGCTCGCCAGGGGCGCGCCGTCAGGACCGACGGCAAACAGGACGCGGGCTCGACCCGCCGGCCGGAAGGCCTCGTAGACGTCGCGATAGGCCTGCTCGGTCCGGATCAGGAAGCCGGCCCGGGCGGCCGTCTCGCGGTAGATCTCGTAAAAGGGCCCGATCGGGTCGCCTGGCAGCTCGACGACGCGCACCCCACCGGCGCGGGCCTTGTTCACGTACTGGCGCCACTTCTTGCGGAGGTCCGTCCAGAGCGCATCCTCGTCGCCGGCGAGGTCGATCACCCGGCTCGTGGGCGGCTGCACCGAGGGCGCCGCAGCCCAGCCCGCGGCGGCGAGCCCCGCCCGCAGCGCCCCGTCGGGATCGTGCCGGCCGTCCGCCTCGACCTCGGGGTCGATCCGCAGGTGCGAGACGCGGCCGAGGTCCGCCCGGGCGGCCCGGATCGCCGCCGTCAGCTCCCCCAGCGCCTCCGCCGTCCATGACTCGGCGACGGGCCCGCGGGGCGCGTACGCGAACGCCCACGGGAGGGGGCGGGGGCGGCGCAGGAGGAGCTGCATCCCGGTCCGCGCACCTGGAGCGCCGGCGACGATGCGCCGCGCCGCCCAGCCGTTCGCCGCCTTGACCCGGGCCCAGCCGTCCAGCTGGAGGTACGAGCCGTGCTCGGTCCGCTCGACGAACGCGTCCCACGCGGCGGGGTCGCGGCGGAGATCGCCCGGCCCGGTCACGCGGCGCTCCGGCCGAGGCCAGACCGGACGAGGCGGATCGTGGCGCCCAGCTCCGGGACGCGCAGCACGGCGGCGAGGCCCAGGTAGACGGCGAGCCCGAGGAGCCCGACACCGCCGAGGGCGAGGGCCGACGACACGATCCCGGGGTCGGTCCCGAGCGAGCCACCGATGAGGTCGTAGGCGCGATCGGCGACGAGCCCCGCGGCGATCGCGGCCGCGAGGTACCAGAGATGGGCGCGGCCGAGCCGCAGCAGGCCGAAGCCGGCATGGCGCCAGCGGAAGGCGGCCAGGAGGAGCGCCGCCTCCACCCAGGAGGCGACCGTGACGCCGAGAGCCAGGCCCAGGATCCCGACCCGGCCCACCAGGAGCGTCGCCGTGCCCACGGCGACCACCACCGAGACCAGCGCGGCGCCCACGGGGATCCACGTGTTGCGGGCAGCGAAGAAGGCGCGCGAGAGGACGATGATGACGGCCTCGGTCGGGAGCGCGGCCAGGAACCCGATGAACGCCGCCCCCGTGAGGGCGATCCCCGCGTCGTCGACGCGCCCGAAGTCGATGACGAGATCGACGACCTGGAGCGCGACGCCTGCGGCGATGCAGGCCACCGGCAGCATCGCGAAGCCCAGGAGGCGGAGGGCGCGGGTCACGAGCGCCACGTACTCGTCGATCTCGCCGGCTGCGACACGCTGGGACAGCGCCGGGAGCGCGACGATGCCGAGAGGGTACGCGATCGTCCCGAGCGGGATCTGGAAGATCGTGAACGCCAGGGCGAAGGCGCCGATGGCGCCCGCGGCGAGCGTGGAGCCGAGCGTGGTCAGGAGGAGGAGGGTCAGCTGGCTGCCGGCGAGGCCAATGGCCCGCGGCCCGAGCAGGACCAGCGTCCGCCGCGCTTCCCGGTCGCGGAGGTCCACGGAGCGCGTGTAGCGGAAGCCGACGCCGCGGAAGACCGGGGCCAGCTGTACGAGGAGGGTCGCCGCGGCGCCGGCGACCGTACCCCACGCCAGGCCGGCCAGGCCGAAGTTCGGGACGAGCGTCACGGCGGCGCCGATGATCACCACGTTGTAGACGATCGGCGCCAGGACCGAGGCCGCGAAGCGCCCGGCGGAGTTCAGGATGCTGGTCGCCACGGCTGACAGGGCGAGGAAGATCGGGCTGAGGAGGAGGACGCGCGTCAGGTCCACCAGGCGCGGGAGGTCGGCGGCGGCGAACCCCGGCGCGATGAGCGGCGCGAGGAAGGGCGCCGCGATGAACATCACGACGAGGAGGACCGTCAGGACGAGCATGAGCACGGTGGCAATGGTGGAGACGACCCGCCATGCCCGGTCCCGCTCGCCGGCGGCCACGAGCGCCGCGATCGTCGGGATCACCGCCGAAGCCAGGGCGCCGGCCGCCACGAGCTGGAAGAGGAAGTCGGGGATCCGGAAGGCCGCGATGTAGATGTCGAGCTCGCGACCGATCCCGAGGCTCGCCGCGATCACCGCCACCCGGACCCAGCCAAGGAGCCGCGAGACGAAGAGGGCCCCGATGACGACCATCCCCGCCCGGGCTAGGTCGCGCGCGGCCCCGCTCATCGCGGCCCGGCTTCCCCGGCCCGCGGATGGGCACGGCGGTAGACGGCGCGCAGGCGACCCGGGGCAACGTGCGTGTAGATCTGAGTCGTCGCCAGGTCGGCGTGCCCCAGGAGCTCCTGCACCACGCGCAGGTCCGCGCCGCCGTCCAGGAGGTGGGTCGCGAACGAATGGCGAAGGGTGTGCGGCGTCGCGTCGTCCGGCAGGCCGGCCCGAACCGCCGCCCGGTGCAGCCGATAGCGAATCCCCCGCACGCCGAGCGGCGCCCCCCGGTGGTTGACGAAGAGCGCATCCGGGCGGCGCGGCCCGTCGACGCCGCGGGCGAGGAGGGCGGGCCGGCCGTCGGCGAGGTAGGCCCCCAGCGCCGATTGAGCGGGCCGGCCCAGGAGGCCGATCCGCTCCTTGCGGCCCTTGCCGGCCACCCGGATCTCGCCGCGGGCAAGGTCGAGGGCGCCGAGGCGCGCGCCGGCCAGCTCCGAGATGCGCAGCCCCGCCGCGTAGGCGGTCTCCACCAGGGCGACGTCGCGCAGGGCCAGGGCGTGCCGGAGCGGAGCCGCCGCGGAGGGCGACCGCGGCGGTGATCCCGGCTCGGCCCCAGGCGCGGTGGCCGCCTCGTCGCCGACCGCATCCAGGAGCCGCTCGATCTCCTCGATCGCGAGGACGGCCGGCAGCCGGTGCGGGCGACGGGGCGTCGCGAGGGCCGCCCACGGGTCCGCGCCAAGGAGACCCGTCCGGCGGGCCCAGCGGTAGAGCGAGCGGATCGCGGCGAGGCGCTGGGCCACGGTCGTGCGGGCATGTCCCTCCGTGAGCTCGGCGAGGTACCGGCGGAGCGCCGCGCGATCGGGCGTCCGCCAGTCGAGGCCCGCGACATCGAGCCAGGCGAGGTAGGCCGCGAGGGCCGTCGCGTAGGCCCGCAGGGTGTGCGGTGACGCGTCGCGGGCGGCGAGGCTCGCGAGGTAGCGCTCGAGGGCCTCCTCGCCGTTCACGCCGGGCGCGCCGCCCGGGGCCGCGAGACCCCCGTCCGCCGCGGGCGGCCCGTCAAGCCCGGTGGGCGTCCTCTCGCTCCCCCGCGGCCGCCGCGGGCCGAGCGCTGGAGAGCCGCCGGGTCCGGCGTCCCCCCGGCTATGCGGCGTCCCGGCTCGAGGGTCTCGCCGGTGAGCAGTACCGTGGCGCCACAGCCCAGGCACAGGGCGGCGTCGGGGTCCGCCCGGACCAGCGGTCCGCCATCGGGCTCGTGGACCGGGCCGAGCGGCTCACGCGACGTGGTGAAGCTGCAGCTCGGGTAGCGCGAGCAGCCCCAGAAGACGGAGCTCGTCCGACGGGCGCGTCGCGCGACCAGGCGTCCCTCCCGACAGGACGGGCAGGCCACCTCGAAGGGGAGCTGGTCGGGCGGCGGCGGGCCATCCTTCCTGATGTAGGAACAGGCGGGGTAGCGGTTGCAGCCGACGAAGGGCCCGAAACGCCCGCGCTTCGCGACCAGCTCGCCGCCGTCCGTCGCCCCGCAGGCGGGACAGGCCTCGCCGGTGCCCGGCAGGGCCGGGAGCTCGGGCTCCTCCCCGGGGATCGGCCGGGATTCCCTGTGCTCCGGGAAGAGCGAGCAGGCGAGGAAGCGGCCGTTGCGACCCAGCCGGATCACCATGGGGTGACCCTCCGAGCAGACATCGTCCGTGGCCTCGGTCGTGAAGTCCGCCCGTTTCAGCTCGCGGCGCTTCTCGTCCACCCGCGCGCGGAGTGGCCCGTAGAACGCCGCGAGGAGCGGCACCCAGGCGCGCTCGCCCCGGGCGACCTCGTCCAGCTCCTCCTCCATGCGGGCCGTGAATGCGAGATCGACGTACTCGCCGAAATGGCCGACGAGGAGATCCGTGACCACTTCGGCGACCGGCTCCGGGTGAAGCCGCCGCTCTCGGACGACGACGTAGCCGCGATCGACGATCGTGGAGATCGTCGCCGCGTACGTGGACGGACGGCCGATTCCATTCTCCTCGAGGGCCTTGACCAGGCTGGCCTCCGTGTAGCGCGGCGGCGGCTCCGTGAAGTGCTGCGTCGGAGTGACCGCCGCGACCGTCGTGGTGTCGCCAACGGCGAGAGGCGGAAGGGTGCGCTCCGCGTCGTCCTCGCCGTCGTCGCGCCCTTCCGTGTAGACCGCGGAGAAGCCGTCGAAGAGCGTCCGGGTGGCGGTCGCCCGGAGCCCGTACGGACCGGCTGCCAGGTCGACGGTGGTGGTCTCGAGCTCCTTCTCCTTCATCTGGCTGGCCAGGGCGCGCTGCCAGATGAGGCGGTAGAGGCGCGCCTCGTCGCGGCCCAGGACCCCCGCCAGTGCTTCGGGATCGCGGGCGAACGAGGTCGGCCGGATCGCCTCGTGCGCCTCCTGGGCGCTGCGCGACTTCGTCCGGTAGACGCGACCCTTCGGCATCGTGTAGGCAGCGCCAAAGCGTGCGGCGATGACCGCACGGGCCTCTCCCAGGGCCTGGCCGGCCATCGCCACCGAGTCGGTTCGCATGTAGGTGATCAGCCCGACATGGCCGTCCGGCGTCGCCACGCCTTCGTAGAGGCGCTGGGCGACCGACATCGTGCGCTTCGGGCTGAAGCCGAGCTTGCGGCTCGCTTCCTGCTGGAGGGTCGAGGTCGTGAACGGCGGCGCCGGGCTCCGCTTGCTCTTCTTCGTCCCGACCTCGGTGACGACCGGGCGGCTGGCCCGCAGGGCCCGGACGTGCGCGTCGGCCGTGGCGCCATCGCCAATCTCCGGCTTTGCCCCGTCGATCCGGACGAGGTCGGCATCGAGCGGCGTGCCATCCAGGGCGACGAGGCTCGCCACGATCGTCCAGTACTCGCGGGCGACGAAGCCCCGGATCTCCCGCTCGCGCTCGACGACAAGGCGCACGGCAACCGACTGGACTCGCCCGGCTGAGAGGCCCGAGCGCACCTTCCGCGAGATGAGGGGGCTCAGCGTGTAGCCCACGAGGCGATCGACGATCCGGCGCGCCTGCTGCGCGTCGACGAGGTCGCGGTTGATCTGCCGGGGATGGGCGAACGCGTGGCGGATCGCCGACTCCGTGATCTCGCTGAAGGTGACTCGCGCCAGCTTGTCCGCCGGGAGGGCCGCCGCCTCCGCGACGTGCCAGGCGATCGCCTCGCCCTCGCGATCGAGGTCCGTGGCGAGAAAGATCCGGTCGGCCGTTCGCGCGGCCCGCTCGATCGCGCCGACGTGCCGCCGCGACCGCTCGTCGGGGATCACGTACTCGGGCGCGAAGTCGTGCTCCACGTCGACGCCGAACTTCCCCTTCCCGGGGTTCTCCGGCAGGTCGCGCACGTGGCCGTAGGAGGCGAGCACGGCGTAGTCCGGCCCGAGATAGCGTTCGATCGTCCTGGCCTTCGCGGGCGACTCGACGATAACGAGGTTTCGACTCATGGCGCCCGAGTCTAGCACCGGGCTCCGGCGATCCGGCGCTTCGCGGCTTCGCGGCCCCGCGTGCGCGCGCGCACCTGACAACGCCGTCGGCCGCCGCCGGGACTCCCCGGGGCGCCGCCGGTCAGAGCTCGCGGACGCGCCGGAGCAACTCCTCGTCGAGCTCGATCTCGTCCGGCTCGCCCGCCGCGATCGCGGGAGCGGGAGCCGCATCCTCTCCGTCGGCCGATTCGCCCGGGATCTCGATGAAGCGGATATGGGCATAGGGGAAGACGAACGTCGAGCCGAGGTGATCCACGAAGACCGGCCGCTTGCGGTTCATGGTGCGCAGGTTCGTACAGATCAGCGCCACGTCGCCGGGCGACGGCATCGTCGGCAGGTCCGCCAGGAGCGGCTGCTCGTTGAGAAGGTGGACGACGGCATCGCGGATCACGGCTACGGACGGTAGCAGGGGGAAGTGCCGGCCGATACCTGACGATCGTCACGGGAGTCCTCCGCTCGCACGCCGGGCTCCGGTGATCGCGCGCACGCCGTCGAGCGGTCCGGCGAGGCGGTATCGGCCGAACGCCCCGGCCACCAGCCCCTCCTCCTCGAGGCGCGTCAGGACGGCGAGGACGGTGGCACCGGCCAGGTTGGTGCCGGCGACGAGCCCGTCGGCCGTCGCGGGACCGCGGAGGAGATGGCGCACCACCGCCTCCTCCGCGGGCCCAAGCCGGGCCACGATGGCCCCGGCGTCCGGCTGCGACGACTCGCTCCGCTCGCGTCGGAGGCGTCGCACCTCCAGCGGCGTCGCGTACCCCAGATCCTCGACCAGCTCGTCAGTCCCGGCGACGATCCGGGCTTCTCCCGCGTGCTCGCGCAGGAGGCGGTTGCACCCGACGGCCTGGGCGCGGTCGAGCGGCCCCGGAACCGCGAACACGGCGCGGCCCTGCTCCATCGCCCAGCTGGCCGTGATGAGAGCGCCGCTCCTCTCTCCCGCCTCCACGACGACCGTCGCATCGGACAGGCCGGCGATGATCCGGTTGCGGCGCGGGAAGCTCGCCGGCCGCGGCTGTGCGTCCGGCGGCAGCTCGGCGACCACCGCCCCGCCCGTGCGGACGATCTCCCGGGCGAGGACTTCGTGCGCCGAAGGGTAGAGCTGCGCGTGGCCGCCGCCGAGGACCGCCACGGTGATCCCCTGCGCCAGCAGCGCGCCGGCGTGCGCCGATCCGTCGATGCCCACGGCGAGGCCCGAGACAACCGTCGCTCCGACGGCCGCAAGGACGCCGCCGATCCGCGCCGCAGTCCGACGTCCGTCGTCGGTCGGTCGTCGCGTCCCCACGACCGCCACGATCCGCGGCGACTCGAGCGCGGCAACATCGCCGGTCACGAAGAGGACCGGGGGCGTCAGCTCGATCTCCCGGAGGCGGCGAGGGTACCCCGGATCCTCGGCGGTGAGCGCCTCGATCCCCAGCTCGGCGAGGCGGGCGAAGAGCGCCGCCGCCCCCGCTCGAGCGGGACCGATCAGGCCGGCGAGCCCCGGATCCATGGTGAGGCCCTCGCCGGCGACGACAGCCGCCAGGCGTGCCGGTCCGCCCGGACCGGCCGCCACCTCCAGTGCCCGGCGCCCGCTGCCGAACGCCCGCAGGAGCGCGCCAAACGTGACCGGCCCGATTCCCTCGACGGCGGCGAGGACGATCCACGCCTCGCGCTCGGAGAGCCGGGCGGGAGGCGTGCGGGCCGGGTCCCGACGACCCGCCTCCGGACCCGGGCGGCCAGGGAGCGGACCGGGGACGCCGCCACCGCCCGCCCGCCCCATTTCGGCCGCCCCCAGCGGGCCGCCGCGTCCGATCCCGAGCATCGTCAGGCCGCCCCACGGGCCACGTGCATCCGCTTCTCCGTGGGCGGCCGGTAGCGGGCCGCCTCCTCGAGATGTTCGACGGCGACGCGGTCCGCCTCCGCGAGGTCCGCGATGGTGCGGGCAACCCGCACGAGGCGCTCCGTGGCGCGGGCGGTCATCCCGGCCGCGTCGGCGAG
>CAZVPS010000078.1:0-9182 GCA_964629105.1 uncultured Anaerolineaceae bacterium | reverse complement strand
CCAGGGCGAGCAGCTCCTGCGGATCGGTGGATGCTGCAACGCAGCCGGGCAGCTCAGGGACCTCGGCAACCCAGCTGCCGTCCTGGTCCCGGTAGACCTCGAGACGGTAGCCGCAGGTCCCCTCGGCGTCAGTCATGGCAGATCTCCTCAAGCGCCCGGAGCACGGACTTGACGTATGCGGGCAGCAATGGGCCTCGATCCTGCTTCAGCGAGGGGCTCACGAAGCACCCGGGGCGGCTGAACGCCCGATGGCTGCCACCTCCGCGCGCGTGTATCACGAACCCGAAGTCCTCGAGAACCTTCCGCAGATCCTCGAACGTCTCACAGCTCTCCTCACGGCCGAAGAATGGGCCGAACTGAGTGCGGCCATCACCGGCGGGTTCATGCCCATACAGGGATGCCGCCAACAACGCGCCGCGGGCGCCGTTGGAGGGCTTGACCGCACTGCGAGGCGATCGGCGGCTGGCTCAGTTTGCACCATAGCCGTGCATCTACGAGCACGCAGTTGTTCCGTGAATCCTCGTTGTTGACAAACACGTGTCAGATGATGCACGGTAGTGCCATGCCGACACAGCTCTTTCCGAGACTCCTTGAGCGCGCCGTTGATCAGCATGGGCTGCTGACACCGGACGACGCACGCGCCGTCGGGACGACCGAGAACGCCCTGCGACGCCTCGCCCAGAAGGGCGTCATCGAGCGCGTCGGGTTCGCGGTCTACCAGGTGCCCCAGCTGGCCGGGGATCCCTTCGCGCAGTATCAGGAGGCGCTCCTCTGGGTCCGGGCACCTGCCGCCCTGACGCATGACACTGCCCTTGATCTTCAGCGGCTCTGCGACATCAATCCGGCGAAGGTGCACGTGACCGTGGACGGCCGCCATCGGCCCCGGCGAACCGCGCCCGCCTGGATCGAGATCCACGACGGCGACCTCACGGACGGCGACTTCACGTGGCTCGAAGGCCTCCGGATCGCGACGCCGGGTCGCGCCATCCGTGATGCCATCGCCACCCACGTTGGCCAGCAGTTCATCGACCAGGCGATCGAGACGGGCCGACAACACGGCGTACTGACGCAGCGCGACCTGCGGGAGATCGAGATTGCCCAGCTGCGCCAGCGACTCCATGCCCTCGAGAGCGTGGAGCAACAGGCCTGATGCCGGGGTTTCCCAAGACCAGGCCGCCGGCGAACCGGAAGGCGCTTGAGACCTGGATCTCGCAGAAGGCGCGCGAGGACGGCGTCGCCGTCAGCCGCCTCCGGCGCGGCATCTCGTTCATGGTCATCTCCGCCGTCCTCGCGCGAATCGTCGATGACGAGGAGCTGCCCCTCTTTCTCCTCAAGGGCGGCGTTGCCATGGAGCTACGGGTCGGGCTCGAGGCGCGTGCCTCCAAGGACTACGACACGGCCTTCCGTGAGGCGATCGAGCGCGTCACCGACGTACTTGCCGAGGCGGAGACCCATGTTCATGGCGACTTCCGGGTCACCGTGGGAAGGGCCCTCCCGATCGGGCCCACGGGTGCCGTCCGTATCCCCCTGAAGCTCGCGTACGGCGCGCACGACTGGGGGTCCGTCGACCTTGAAGTCGCTGCCGCAGAGGGCGGGTCCGGGGCCGGCGACACGATCGAGTACGCCAATGGAGCGCCCGCGCTGTCGGTGTTCGGGTTGCCCAACGTCGAGCGTGTCGCGCTGCTGCCGCTGCCGTATCAGATCGCGCAGAAGATCCACGCGTGCACCGAGGCCAAGGATGGGAAGGACAACGATCGTTTCCGGGATCTCGTCGATCTGATCCTTCTTGACGAGCTCGTGGCCGAGACGGACCTTCCTCGCGTCCGTCACGCGTGCGTCGAGGTGTTCTCGCTCAGGGGCATGCACGCCTGGCCGCCACATATCCAGGTCTATCCGCTCTGGCCTGACCAATACCGCGCCCTCACGGAGAGCATGGGATTCCCGGTCACCGAGGTAGCCGACGCCGCGGCCGCCGTCGAGGCGATGATTGCCAGGATCTCGAAGTCCTCGGAAACCTGAGGGAACCCCCTCGAACCCACGCGACCACCGTCGACTGAACACCCGGGATGTCATCGGGCCCTCCGCTCAGGGGAAGGTGGTCTGGCGAGGGGTTGGGCTATCTGTCGCGGCGGGCGGCCATCGCGAAGGGCAGGAAGTAGCGGTCGAGCGACTCGGCGGTCGAGCCGTACTCGTTGTCGCCCACCAGGAAGTCGCAGACGACCTCGCGGGCCCGCGCGATCTCCTTGAGTCGACCACGCCAGCGGGCGTCGGCCAGGGTCAGGTCGAAGAGCTCCAGCGCCCGATCCAGCGCGCCCGCAAACCGCTGCTCGTTGCCCTGCGCCTTGGCCCGGGTTGCCCGGCCGACCTCGCTGCCGATGTTGCCGAGCTGCTCCATCAGGGTGAGCTCGAACCACCGTCCCGCGGCGAGGCTCGGGAGCAGCGGAGCGTCCGTGACGCAACTGGTGAAGTCCGCGTGAAGTCACCAGACCTACCTTGGGCGTCAACGTGCCGGTGACTGGCAGCCTGTTCCGCAGTCAGCACGAATCGGCCGACACCCATGATGGAGGCGGAGCATGTCGGCCGGAGCACGGTGAGTCGCGGCGAGAGGCTGCTCATCCGCATGCGGGCCAGCAAGGCAGACTGGTCCGTCGGCGAGGTGCTCGCCGTCTATCGATGGACCGGCTTCGCGGTCCGTGAGGGCGCCAAGCACATCGTCGTGCAACACCCCGACTTCCCGTGGCTGGTTGCGACGATCACGAGATCCAGTCCATTGCCGACGGGGTATATTCAGACGCTCCTCGAACTCGTGGCGCGAGCCGAGGAGTGCAGGAAGGGGGCGCCATGACCACCGAGATGCGTTCAACGATCCAGGTTGGACCAGGCGCGAAGCTCCGCTATGACGCTGAGCTTGTGCTCGACCACGCCGGCACCAGCCGCGTCTGGGTGGCGCGCCATCCGGACCTCCCGGGATGCATGAGCCATGGCGTGTCGACCGACGAGGTGCTGGCGAACCTCGCGGAGGCAGCCGAACTGTATCTCGCAGCCCTCGACGGAGCCGGTGTCGACCGACCGCCGCAGCCGCTCCACCCGCAGGCGTGGAGCCTGGAGTCCGTCGGAACGGGCGAAGAGACGGCGTAGCAGTCGGGCCACGCACGCGACGCTCGCTCATCAGGGCGATGGGGGCACGAGCCCCGCGGAGGCGCGGACCAGGCAACTGGAGGCGGCGATGGTCGTCGAGGACAAGACGCGGGACGAAGAACTGGTCCACGAGATCGAGCCCGCGGTCCAGGAAGAGCTCGCCAGACATCCGGGGAAGTGGGCTGTGCTGACCCGGGCTGAGGTGATCGCGATTCGCGACACGCCGGCGGATGCGTACGCCGCGGCTCGCGATGCGGGCATTGCGTCGCCGATCCTCTACCACGTCCCGGACCTCCGAGCCGGCTACTCGTACTCCTAGGGGCTCTGCCGGGCGCCTCCGAGGGCTTGACCGCGCGGGCGATAGTGACGGATCATGTCACTTGCAGTGACACAACGCGTCACTGGTTGAAGCGAGGATCAGGCCGGTGGGCGTGACGACGCTCCTTGGAAACTCAACGTCGCTTCGGGTCGCGGGGCTCCTGTTCTTGAACCCGGAACGGGAATACACGCTGGCGGAGCTTGGGAGCGCACTTGGCGACGAGATCGGGCGTCGGACGCTCATCCGAACGCTGAACAGCCTCGTTGCGGAGGACGTTGTCAACAAGGTGGATCCGCCTTACGGCTATCCGGTCTACCGGGCGAACACGCGCCACTTCCTCTACGACGAGCTCCGAGGGATCGCGATCAAGACCCTCGGCGGTGTCGGCTCGCTCGCCGAAGTCATCGCCGCCGACCCGAACGTCGAGGTTGCCGTCATCTTCGGATCACACGCCGCCGGCTCCGCACGAAACGACTCGGACATCGACCTCCTCCTGTTCGTTGCCGATCCGGAACGCGACGAGGTCGTCGACCTGCTCACCGCGCTCGACCGCGCCGGCCACGCGCTCGGTCGGGCGGTCAACCCGATCCTGATGACCCGCCGCGAATGGGCCGACCGAATGGCGCGGGGCGAGACGTTCGTTCGGCGCGTCGCGGCGGAGCCGATCCTGGCGCTCAAGGGTGAGATGCCGTGAAGGCTCACGTGACGGAGGCGACGTTGCGCTCTTCCGCAAGGTGATCGACCAGTTCGTCCCGGCTTTCCGGAGCGAGCCCCGCGATCGACTGCTGCGCAACTTCGCGGGGAGATAGGCCCACGGCCGCGTAAACGCGAGGCCAGCTATCTGTCGCGGCGGGCGGCCATCGCGAAGGGCAAGAAGTAGCGGTCGAGCGACTCGGCGGTCGAGCCGTACTCGTTGTCGCCCACCAGGAAGTCGCAGACGACCTCGCGGGCCCGCGCGATCTCCTTGAGTCGACCACGCCAGCGGGCGTCGGCCAGGGTCAGGTCGAAGAGCTCCAGCGCCCGATCCAGCGCGCCCGCAAACCGCTGCTCGTTGCCCTGCGCCTTGGCCCGGGTTGCCCGGCCGACCTCGCTGCCGATGTTGCCGAGCTGCTCCATCAGGGTGAGCTCGAACCACCGCCCGGCGGCGAGGGTGGGGTGCAGGGCCTGGGTCATGGCCGCACCAGCACGTCGACGACCTCGACGATACGGCGCCGCAGCTCGGCGTCGTCGACGGAACGCGACCGGTTTCCCTGCCTTGGCCGCACGTTGATCATCGAGTCGAACTCGATCCAGTCGCTCTCACCGTGTCGGTCAGGATAGAGATTGACGCCCCACAGGTCAGGCTGGCTGGACCCCGCGCCGAGGAGCAGCGCCTCCTCGTCCGCATGCAGGTCACCACCGATCGCCATCAAGCCCTGCTCGACATCCACGACGGCCTTGACCAGCTCGCCGAAGAGGCTCTCGGCCAGAGTGCGCAGGTGTTCGAGCGCAACCGCGGTCCGGATGATCTCGATCTCGGGCATTCGGTTGGTCTCCAGGTGAGGGGTGTTGGAGCTCCGCGATTGCTCAGGCCGGGTCGCGGGAGAGGTTGAGGGCGAGGAGGGCGGCGAGGAGGGGTTCGCCAGTGAGGTCGGGGGGCCAGCCGTAGGCGGCGAGGACGGCGGTGTCGAGGGCGGCGTGGGCGTGCTCGAGCCAGGTGGGGCGGGCGTTGTCGAGGTTGGTGAGGGTGCGCCTGCCGAGCTCGGCGGGGGCGAGGCCGGGCGGGTTGAGCCAGCCGTCGCGGAGGCGGACGAGCTCGCGGGCAGCCGCCCCGATGGTCTCGCGCTGCTCGTCGGTAGGGCGCGGGAAGGGGAAGGTCTCGAAGCAGGTCGTGGGGGTGTAGCGGGGGCGGGTCTCGAGCTGGGTCCCCTGCGCGAGGGCCCAGGCTTCGTCGACGCGCGAGTGGAGGACGCCGAACGTGTAGTCGTCGTCTCGCGCGAACGCAACGAGCTGATGATCGGCGAGGACCGCGGGGTCGAGCCACACGAAGAGGCGCCATTTGGTGAGGATGGGGGTGCCGATGTAGCGGGTCCGCCCGGCAAGGGCGCGGCGCATCTCGGGACGGGAGCGCCAGTGCAGCCACCACTGCTCGGCGCCGATGCCGCTGGCGATCCGCCGCGGGCGCACGTTCGCGCGAACGTATTCGAATGGTGCCTCGTGGAGCGCCGCATCGGCCTCGGCCATGTCGACGCCGAAGTCAACGATCCAGCGGCCGGACGGCCGGCTCGTGATGTCGTCGCCGTTGGTCCAGGGTCGGACCACGTTGGCGTTCGATCGCCCGTCCGGGTTCGGTGCGCCGAGCATCGTTCGCGCCGTCGCTGCGTCGACGTCGAATGGGCCGCTCTTCTGGTCTCCAACTGACTTTCCGCAAGTGACGCGAAGCATATCGGTGCACTGAGCGTTGCTCACCTGGGGGCGACAGCTGCGAGGATGCGGTCGGTCACGTCGGTGGAGAGTTCCTCGAGCTCGCCGAGGCGGCGATCGATGTCCCTGGCGTTGTCGATCCAGCCGCGGACCAGCTCGGCTTGGGCGGCCGTGAGGCGGACGCTGACGGTCTTACCGTTGATCTTGCGCGTCCACTGCCAGTACGGACCGTGGAGCTGTGGCGGGTCGGCCTTGCACCGGCAGCCAGGCTTGCCACATCGGTTGGCCACCTGAAGCAGGCTCCCGCGCAGGAACCAGCCGATCCCGTCGATCTCGGCGAGCAGGGCCCGCTTGTGCGCCTGCTCGTGCCCAGTCGGCCTCGGTCGGCCCGCGTCGTCCCGCCATGAGATCCTTGCCATCTGTCCGATAGTATGCAATACTGACGGACATGGCAAGTGACGACGCGGGCGTCAGGGGCGGAGGGTTCGAGCTGCGCACCCGCACCGTCGGTGCCCTCCCGGTCATCAACGCCATGCTCGACCGACTGGGGATCGAGGACCGCCTCGCGGGCGCGGTCGGGGCGGACCCTCGCGTCACGCTCGCGCCGGCCGCCGCCCTCGGCGTGCTGCTCCGCAACATCATCGAGGCGCGCATCCCCTTGTACGCACTCGGCGAGTGGGCGGCCGAGCGCGACCCGAGGCTGCTCGGGCTGCCCGATGACCCCTCGGGTGTGCTCAACGACGACAGGGTGGGGCGGGCGCTGGACCGGCTGTTCGATGCCGACCGGGCCGCCCTGGCCTCCGGGATCGCGGTGGCCGCCATCCGGCGCTTCGGCATCGGGCTGGACGAGCTGCACAACGACTCGACGTCGATCACCCTGCAGGGCCGCTACCCGCGGGCGAGCGGACAGACGATCCGGGGGCAGAAGACGGCCGAGATCACGCGGGGGCACAACAAGGACTACCGGCCCGACCTCAAGCAGCTGCTGTGGGTGCTGACCGTCTCCGCCGACGGGGCGGTGCCGGTGCACTACCGGATCTGCGACGGCAACACCAACGACGTCGAGCCGCACGCCGGCATCTGGGACACCCTCGTCGCCCTCGCCGGCCGCAGCGACTTCCTGTACGTCGCGGACTCCAAGCTGTGCACGCGCGAGAACATGGATCACATCGCCCGCCGCGGCGGGCGCTTCCTCACCGTGCTGCCCCGGAGCCGCGGCGAGGACGGCGAGTTCCGGGAGTGGATCCGAACCAACACACCTGCGTGGGTGCTGGTCCGCGAGAACGGGACGCTCCCCGACCGAACCCTCGACGCCTACCTGGCCTGCGAGGCGCCGTGGCCATCGGCCGAGGGCCACCGGATCGTCTGGGTGCTCTCCACCGCCAAGCGGCAACGCGACGCCGAGACGCGCCGATCCAGGATCAAGAAGGCCTCCGAGCGTCTGGACGAGCTGGCCGCCAAACTGCAAGGCCCCAAGGCGCGTATCCGCACCAAGGCCGGCGCGGACCAGGCCGCCCAGGCCATCCTCAAGGACACGAGCACCGAACGCTACCTCGACATCACGCTCGCAGCGAGGACCGAGCCCAGCTACCGCCAGGAGCGACCCGGGCGACCAGGGGCGCAGACCCGCTACCGGCGCACCAGCCGCGCCCGCATCGCGCTCACCTGGGCGGTGCGCGACGAGCAGGTCGCAGCCGACGCGGCCGCCGACGGCATGTTTCCACTCATCACCAACAGCCGCGATCTCTCCCCGGGCGAGCTGCTCGACCGCTACAAGTACCAGCCGTGCCTGGAGCGCCGTCACGAGCAGCTCAAGTCAGGGCTCGAGGTCGTGCCCATGTGGCTCAAGAGCGTCGCCCGGATCGAGGCCATCTTGCTTCTGCACTTCGTGGCCCTGCTCGTCCGGGCGCTCATGGAACGAGAGATCCGCCGGCGTATGAAGGCGGAGGACGTACAGACCCTGCCCCTGTACCCGGAGGACCGCGAGTGCCCCGCGCCCACCGCCGAGCGGATCCTCGCTGTCTTCGCCACCCTTCAGCGCCACGAGCTCATCGCCGGAGGGCAGGTCGTTCAGACCTTCGAGCCGGAGCTCACCGCCACGCAGCGTCGCGTTCTGAGGCTTCTTGGGCTCCCGGCCTCGATCTGTCGAACCGCAACGTCGTGAGACACGATTTCACTTGGGCGACCTGCGGAAAGTCAGCTCCAATGAACGCGATCCCCGCGTTCTCGCGAAGGCGCCGTGCGCGTGTCACGTCGACTCCGGCCGTCAGGTTCGGGTTGATGTCAGCGACAATCTGGCCGTCGAGCTCGCGGTCCGTCTCGCTGCCGTCGTCCTGGCCGACGAAGCTGATGTGGACGTTCGCCCCCGAAAGCACCCACGGGTCGTCCGAGCGGGCGAAGAAGATGTCGCCCGATTCCTTGATCCGTTCGAGCGCCCGTCGGCTCCCGCCGCCGCGGATCGACTGCGTCGCCAGCAGGCCCGCCCGCTTCGATCGCCCGGCCGCGATCGCCGCCCGCGCCTTCTCGTGCCAGTAGGCCGAGAGGTCGGCCATGCCGGGCAGTCGGTCGGCGAAGACGTCGAAGAGCGTCTCGACGTAGTCGTTGCCGAGCCCGCGGCGGAGCAGCTTCGCGCCCAGGAACGGTGGATTGCCCACGATGAACTCCGCCGCCGGCCAGTCCGCCTCCCGCGGCTTCGTCGGGTCCGAGAGGTCGAGCAGCGCGTCGCGGCATTCGACGTGGTCGAGCGGGCGCAGGATCGGGTCCCGCGCGTAGCCCAGGCCGTGGCGGAGCATCCACTGGATCTCGCCGATCCAGATCGTCACCCGGGCCAGCTCCGCGGCGTAGGCGTTGATCTCGATGCCCAGGACCGCCTCGGGCCCGATGCGGGGCACCTGCATCGGCGTCCGCAGGACCAGGCTCCCCCACTGGATCGCCTCCCATTCGAGGTCCTTGAGGGCCCACAGGGTGACGAACAGGAAGTTGCCGCTCCCGCAGGCGGGGTCGAGCACGCGCACCCGGCGCAGGCGGGCGAGGAAGGCCTCGAAGACCGCGGTCGGGTTCGATTCGGTCGCCGTCGCCTTCGTCACCCGCCGGCCCGACAGCAGGAGCTGGGTGACGTGGGCCTGCATGGCGGCGTACTCGCGGCGCAGCGGGCGGATCACCACCGGCTCGACGAGCTGCCAGATCTGCTCGCGGGCGGTGTAGTGGGCGCCCAGCTGCGCCCGCCGGTCGGGGTCCAGGCCGCGCTCGAAGAGGGTCCCGAAGATCGCCGGCTCGATGAGCGCCCAGTTGAGGCGCCCCACCTCGAGGAGGGTCCCGATCT
>CAZVPS010000077.1:0-9288 GCA_964629105.1 uncultured Anaerolineaceae bacterium | reverse complement strand
TCCGGGGGCCGTTTGCCTCTCGCCAGGTGCCTCACTGCCGCCTACGGTTCCTGGTTGGCGGGAGGCTCTGACACGCGGCCCACACCCTGGCCGCCGGGACCGCGCCGAGCCACTGGCGAGACCGACCCGCCTGCTTGCGCTCATGCGCGGGAGCACAACCATGGCTGTCCAGGTCCCCCTCGAGGCGCTCACGCTTCGCTACCTCTCCTCGTTCGGCCAGCAGGACGGGCTCGGCAAGCCGTGCGCGATGGCGATCGGCCCCTCGAACGTCATCTACGTCGCAGACGCAGGCTACGGCCGGGTCGTCAGGTTCAGCGAGAACGGGACGTTCCTCGACTCGGTCTGCCAGTCTGAACGCGGCTGGCTCAACAGGATCTTCGGCGGCGGCCGCTCCCCGACCGGCATTGCCATCGACGGCGAGGGCTGCAGCTGGATTGCCTACGCCGTCGGGGATACGATCAGCAAGTTCGACCCGGGTGGACGGTTGATGCTGACGTTCGGCCACAAGGGCAAGGGCGAGGGCGAGCTTCATCGGCCGCGCAGCGTCGAGCTCGATCGCGATGGCTGTCCGTGGGTGGTCGACGCCTACAACCACCGCGTCCAGAAGTTCGATGCCACGGGCCGCTTCCTCATGGCCTTCGGCCACAAGGGGAACGATCCGGCGGGCGAAGGGGCCTTCGACAACCCGAGCGACCTCGCCTTCGATGAGCGGGGCTTCGTCCACGTGACGGACTCGCACAACGACCGCGTCCAGGTCTTCGACCCGGAGGGCCGCTTCGTCGGCCAGTTCGGGTCGTCGGGCCAGGGCGACGGCCAGTTCGGGTTTCCGCGGGGCATCGCCATCGATCGCGGCCTCACCTTCGTGATCGAGTCCAAGAACCACCGAGTCCAGGCCTTCGATCGGGACGGCCATTTCCTGGCCTCGTTCGGGTCCGAGGGCTCGGGAGACGGACAGTTCAACGGGCCCTACGGTGTTGCGGTCCTGGGCCGTGAGCTCCTCGTGGCCGACAACCAGAACCAACGCATCGTGCGTCTCGGGCTGGACTGAGCGAATGGGCGCGCTCGACAGCATTGCGGGAAGCACCAGGTTTGCAGTCAGGCGCACAAGGCCGGAAGGAGAACAAACATGAGGCCGCGTAGCTTCCTGTCAGCAGTTGTGATCTATGGAACGGGCGTTGGCATAGGAGCCCCGTTCCTCTTTTGGCTCCTGGGTGCCGTCACGAGAACGCCTTGGCCCTTTACTCCGATCGAGGTCCTGCTCATCGGTGTGATGTTTGGGCTGCCCTTTGGACTGTTCTTGGGTTACTCGCAAGGGCCAACTACACGCACGTTCAACTACGAATTCTCTCAGGACTTCAGGGATCGACTTGAAGCATCACTGCGTTCACTTCACTATCAGCCGCACAACGAGTCTCCCTCGCGCATCACCTATCGCGTCGCTCCGCCCTACGGAGGTCTACTTCCCGTTGTTCCGGACATCACGGTAGATAAGGACGCGAGCCCAGTTCTGGTGAGCGGGCCGCGAAACTATCTTGGTCGATTGGAAAAGAAACTCAGAGAGGCCAGGACATAGTTCTAGAGCAATCCCCCTCAACGTCGGCCCACCGGCGATCGAAGCCGGGTCCGTGGCACCAGAAGGAGGATGCACATGGGCTTCCTGAAGCGCTTGTTGGGGCGAACTCCCAGTTCGCATATGGGAGCGAGCGAAGAAGAGCAGCTCCACGTCATCTGCCCACAGTGCGGGGCGGGCTACAAGACGAAGATGGTGATGGATTCGCTCCTGCTTACGGACGCCTGGCTGGCGGACCTTGACTCATGGACCACGAGGGTGACCTGCAAGATGTGCCGGAACGAGATCTGGGTGTCCGGCAGCCACCGAGAGGTCTACGGCCAGCGGAAGCCGGGTTGAGTTCTCCGCCTCGGCTCAACGCGAACGCCGAGCGTACCCGGCATCCTCGTCCCCCTTCTGATTGACCTGCCAGTAGCCCAAGCGCCACTGGAAGACGGAGATCGTGGCCGGGTCGGTCGAGATGCTCTCCGGCCGGCGCAAGAAGGACTACGCCGCCGAGTCGAGCGCCGCCACGCTCGCCGCCCAGGTGGCGGCGACGGACGGCTCGGCGTGTCAGGGTGGATGTCCGATCGCCCCGCTCACCGGGCGGGTGGGAGCCCGGAGAAGGAGGTTGCGGTGCTTATACTGAAGGGGCTGCTCAGGTGGGGTGCGTCCATCCTGCTCGGCCTTCTCGCCGTTGCCGTCGTCGGCGTGCTCCGTCTGGATGTGCTGCCGGCCTTGGTGCTCGCTTTTGCCGTCGGCTGCGTCGCGGCGTATGTTGCGACGCCCGGCGTGACTAAATTGGCAGACATCTTCAGCCTGACGTGGCTCGGGGGAGGGGTTGGTGCCGGCCTGGCTGTGGCGGTCTTCGCACTCGGCGTCCCGATCGAGTTCTTCGCGGGCGGCTGGTTCGTGTGGTTGTTCGGGGCCGTGCTCGCGGGCTGGTTGGTGGTTTCCGTGCCCCGTACCGCGGAGGAGAACAGCTTCTTCGGCCGGATCCGCCGAAGGTGGCGGGGACGGTCGTAACACCGACCGGGGGAGCGGCGTGTGGGCGGCCATGAATAGTGCAGAGAGTTGATCACGAAAAGTGCAGAGGCCCTCGGGGTGACCCGGGGGCCTTTCCATTGGGACGGGAAACGCGACGTCCCCCCTGTCAGGCTCGGGCTGCTGAGCTTCGAACCACGGACAGGAGGGACGAATTGCAGTCTTCAGACACCTGGATGGAACTGCACGTGCTGCGACGCCACGGCTGGTCGATCGCCGCCCTCGCCCGGGAGTTCGGGCTCAACTGGCGAACCGCGCGGCGCTACGCGACCACGCAGGAGGCGCCCCGATACCGGCCCCGGGCCAGACCGGCGGAGCCCTCGGCGGCCCAGGTCGCCCACGTCGAGCGGCGCCTGGCGGCGTGCCCGGACCTGCGGGCGACCGTGCTCCTGCGCGAGCTCGTCGACGAGTACGGCTATCTGGGCTCGTACGCCAGCCTGCGCCGGCGGGTCGTCCTGCTCCGGCCGGCCACCACCGCGGAGCCCGTCCTGCGCTTCGAGACCGGGCCCGGCATCCAGACCCAGGGCGACTGGGCCGACGTGGGGGCCTGGCCCCTCGGCGAGGGGACGGCCGACCTGTTCGCCCTGGTGGCCATCCTGGGCTGCTCGCGGATGGTCGCCCTCCGCTTCGCAACCGACAAGATGTCGCCGATCGCCGGAAACTCCCCAGACCTGATCACCGAAATCCACCAGTGCTGAGCACCTGGAGCGGACCGTTCTGACGGTCTGGTCCAGGAAACGGGGCGGGGCCCCACCCTCTGCTGACGGTGTTCCAAGCCAAGGGACTGCGCAGGAATAAGCTGGACATATCGGATGGTTGCCGCTAGGCTTGCGGCATGGTGGTCGAGGCGGCGGTGGTGGGCGCGGTGCAGCGTCGGATCGCAGCGCTGTGGCCGCACCTGAGTGAGCGCCAGCGTCGGCTGCTGTTGGGGGCCGAGGCGCGGGAACTGGGCTGGGGCGGTGTCTCGACGGTGGCCCGCGCGGCCGGGGTGTCGCGCACGACGGTGACGCTCGCGGTGTCTGACGTGGAGTCTCCGCCGGAGCTGCCGGAAGGACGCTCGCGGCGGGCCGGTGGTGGGCGGAAGAGCGCGCTCGAAAAAGACCCCGCCCTCGCGGCGGCATTGGACGCGCTGGTGGAACCCGCGACCCGGGGAGACCCGGAGTCGCCGCTGCGCTGGACGTGCAAGTCGACCCGCAACCTCGCCGCGGCGCTGACCGCGGCAGGCCATCCGGTCTCCGAGCGCACCGTCGCGGCCCTCCTCGCGCAGGACGGGTACAGCCTGCAGGCCAACGCGAAGACGAGAGAGGGCACCCAGCATCCGGACCGGGACGGCCAGTTCAACCACCTCAACGATGCCGTCCGGGGGTGCCTCGCCTCGGGTGACCCGGTGATCAGCGTCGATACCAAGAAGAAGGAGCTGGTGGGCGCGGCCCCGGGCTACAAGAACAACGGCCGGGACTACCAGCCCAGGGGCCGGCCGATCCGGGTCGGGGTGCACGACTTCCCCGACCCGACGGTGCCCAAGGCCGTCCCGTACGGGATCTACGACCTGGCGGCCAACACCGGCTGGGTGTCGGTGGGCTGCGACGGGGACACCGCGGCGTTCGCGGTGGAGACGCTGCGCCGCTGGTGGACCCGGGTCGGCGCCCCGACCTATCCTGCGGCGCGCCGGCTGCTCGTGTGCGCCGACGCCGGCGGGTCCAACGGCTACCGGGTCCGACTGTGGAAGCTCGAGCTCGCCACCCTGGCCACCGAGATCGGGCTGCCCATCACGGTCTGCCACTTCCCGCCGGGCACGTCCAAGTGGAACAAGATCGAGCACCGCCTGTTCTCCGCGATCACCGGCAACTGGCGAGGCCGGCCGCTCACCAGCCACGAGGTCGTGGTCGAGCTGATCGGCGCCACCACCACCCGCCCAGGTTTGACCGTGCACGCCGAGGTCGACACCAACACCTACCCGCGCGGCCTCAAGGTCAGCGACGCGGAGATGGAGGCGATCCGCCCGCAGATCGAGCCGGACCAGTTCCACGGCGAGTGGAACTACACCCTGCGACCGCGCACCACAGGCGTGTGACCAACTCGCCCACGTTATTTCTGCGCAGGCCCTTATGCTCACGCCGGATGCTCACGGAGCCATCGCCGCGTGTGGCTGGTCTTGGCCGCGGTCTTGCGCCGCCGCTGGTGCTCGTACCGGGCGATCGCCGCAGCGGCGCTCCAGCGCTCCCATGGCAGCACCACCTCAAGCAGCCGGCGGACTTCCGGCACCTAGCGCCTGCAGTCCGAGCCGCCGGTTGCCGTCCCGACGGCAGCACCCGGTGACGGGACGTGGCGCGTCGGGGTCGACATCCAGCCGGGGACGTACCTGGTCGCTTGGAACGCGAGTCTCTGCCGCTGGGCCCGCCTGTCCGGGTTCGGTGGAACGCGCGGCGAGATCATCGCCGACAACCACGCGTCCGGCCCTCAAGTGCCCGGTCCTCGTGTAGTGACGATCGCTGCCACTGATGCTGGCTTCTTGTCGCAAGGCTGCGGGACCTGGGCTCTGACCCCGTGAGGCTCCTGCAACGGCCTTCAGGCGACGGCGTCTGAGGCGCCTCCACCCTCGGCCCCGGTCGCCGCCGGACCCGGCACCGGGGCGCCCTGCCCGCTCTCCTCGGAGGATGGGGACGGGGCGTTCCGTCCGGGGGCTGAGCTACTCACAATGGGGCGGTAGGCGGCGGGTCCGGGCGGTAGGCGGCGGGTCCGGGCGGTAGGCGGCGGGAGTCGCGCGAGCGTGGGACGGCCTCCGCCCGCACGCCTGCGGCAGACTCTCAATCCCTAGGTTCAGAGTTCGAATCTCTGCGGGCTCACCAGATCGCGAACCCAGCGCCCCGCCAGACCGGCGGGGCGTCGCGTTATCCGGTCAAGCGCGGCGCAGCGGCCCCGGAGGCACTCCGGATCGCCGACAATGGCAGGGGCCGCGCCGTCGTGCGCCGATCTCGTTTCGTCACCCATCTGCCCGGGAGCCCCGATGATCTCGACCGAACCCATTACCGTCTCGTGGGAGGAGCTCGACCGCCTGGTCGGGGTGCTCGCGGCGAAGGTCGGGAGCGACTACGACCTCGTGCTGGCGATCACCCGCGGCGGGCTCGTGCCGGCCGGGATCCTGGCCTACCGCCTGGACCTGCGCGAGATCCTCGTCGCCGGCGTGGAGTTCTACACGACCGGCGGGAAGACCCACGAGGCGCCCCGCTTCGGCCATTTTCCCGACGCGGAGCTGCTCCGCGACAAGCGGATCCTCGTGGTGGACGAGGTCTGGGAGAGTGGCGAGACGATGGCCGCGGTCCTGGACCGGACCCGCGCGGCCGGTGGGCGGCCGGTCAGCGCCGTGATCCACTACAAGCCGGGTCGGTCGCGGGTTGCCCTCCAGCCGGACCACGTTGCGGCGCTGGCCGACGGCTGGGTGACCTATCCGTACAAGGTCGGCGACTGACCGACCGGCTCGCCGGTGGTTTGGGGGACAATGCCGCCGATGCCGCCTCGCCAGCCGCCTCGCAGCCCGCCCCGACGCCCGCCGATGGCGCGCCCGCTCTCCGGGTCGGCGTCCGCGCCCGGGGCCCGGCGGGCGGGGTCGCGCGGCGGAGGCCCCCAGCTCCCGGCGACCGGCATCACGGTAGCCCTGCTGGCCGTCGTCGGCGTCGGCCTCCTCGTGGGGGCGGCCATCTTCGCCGGTGCGTCGCCGGGGTCGTCGGCCTCGCCCGGCCCGGGTGTCTCGCCGGGCTCGTCGGGCGCCGCCGTCGGGAGCGCGAGTCCCGGGGCGAGCGGCAAGCCCGGCGCGGCCAGCCCGAACCCGTCCTCGCCGCTCGCCTCGGCCGGGCCGTCCCCCGAGCCCGGTCCCGCCGACCTTCCCCTCGCCCTCGTGGCGGACGTGCGCGAGCTGCGGGTGGGCCTCACGGTGGCCCAGCTGGAGAAGGAGCTCGCCGCGGGACGCGTCGCCCTTCCCTGCGGGCTCGACGGGATCACCCTCGACGGGGCGCCCGTGGCCTACGACGCCGGCGCGTGCGTCGACGCCGCGAAGATCACCGCCGCGGTGCGCTCCGCCAAGCCGCGCCTGGGCCTGCTGCCCGCCGCGCTGGTGACGGCGCGCGTGAAGGTGCTCCGGATCGGCGACGCGGACCTCTTCGGGGCGCCCCGCTTCCGCTCGAACCCGTATCCGGTGGTTGCCCGTACGGCGGACCCGCCCGCCGCCTGGGTGGGCTTCGACCCGGCCGAGGTGCGGACGATCATCTCCACCGGCGAGACCTGTCCAGATCGTGGGGTCAGCCACTGGGCGAACACGATGAAGAAGGGCTGGGACAGGGTCCTCGACGGCGGCACGGCCCGCTACACCGGCATCGGCATCGACCGCCGCTTTGACGGGCCGGACGGCAACGGGTGGCCGGTGGTCAGGGCGGTCCGCAGCGGCAACGCGGGGGCCATGCGGACGCTCATCAGCGATGCCGAGCTGACGATCGGCGATTTCGAGTGCCCCATGACCAGCACATTCCGCCAGCACGACACGGGGACGGTCTTCTCCATCGACCCGAAGGTCGCCCCGCTCCTGGCGCGGTCCGGGATCGACGTGGTGACGCTTGCCTCCAACCACATCACGGACCAGGGGATCGACGCCCTCCAGGAGACGATGGACCTCCTCGACGACGCCGGGGTGCGCTGGTTCGGGGCCGGGATGAACCTGGCGCAGGCCCGCCGGCCGGCCGTGATCGACGTCCGCGGCGTCCGCTTCGCGTTCGTCGGGTTCAACGAGATTCCAGGCTCGCGCAAGGCGGGACCCACGGCAGCGGGCGTCGCGTGGCTAACCGAGACGAACGTGCGGACCTCCATCGCCGCCGCCCGCAAGGTCGCCGACGTGGTGATCGTCGTCCCCCAGTGGGCCTGGCCGGAGTACCACGCAGAGTTCACGGCCCGCCAGCAGGAGCAGATGCGGCTCTTCTGGGATGCCGGGGCGGACCACGTGGTGGGCCATGGGACGCACTGGTCGTCGGCGATCTCGATCACGAAGGGCGAGCGGGGGTCACGGGTGGTCATTTCGAGCCACGGCAACTTCCTCTTCGGCCAGGACTGGAGCCGCCAGACCCAGGAGGGAGTGCTGCCGGAGCTGACCTTCGTGGGCACGCAGCTCGTCCAGGTCCGGCTCCACCCGTACATCGTGATGGACCAGGCCCAGCCGAACCTCATCACGCCGACCACGGACGGGAAGCACGTGCTGGACCAGGTCTGGAGCGTCAGCCAGCTCCCCTGAGCCAGGGCCGTCGTCCTGGCCGTCGGCGCCGTGCTACCCTTCCGGGCATCCTTGGAGGCCGGTCCCGTGAGGCCGGCGTACCGGTCCCGTGAGGCCGGAGGGGAGGCACCGCGTGCGCATGCTCACCCGCGCCCACCGCGCCCACCGGCCCGGTGGCGTTTTCGTGTCGGGGACGGCGTGATCCCCGATCACCCGCGGAGCCCGCTCCCGACGCCGCCCCTGCCGCCCGATCCCGACCCGGGGCTCGTCGTGGATCCGCGCGTCGGGGCGCGCGGGCCGGCGCTCCTCGCCCTGGAGGACGGGACCGTCTTCCGGGGGATCGCCTTCGGCGCCGACGTCGCGGCGGGCGGCGACCTCGTGGTGAACACCAGCCAGACCGGCTACCAGGAGGTCTGCACCGACCCCTCGTACGCCGGCCAGGTCGTGGTCATGACCTACCCGCTCATCGGCAACTACGGACGGATTCGGGCCGACGACCAGTCCGAGCGCCCCTGGCTGCGCGCGCTCGTGGTGGCGACCGCGACCGCGGCCGTGGCCGAGCAGGCGGGCCAGCTGGCGGCGCTCCTGCGGGACAATGGGATCCCCGCGATCGCGGGGATCGACACGCGGGCCCTTGCCCGCCACCTGCGGACGAACGGCTGCCTTCGGGGCATCGTCACGGCGCCGGGCGAGGTCGACCGGGACGCTGCCGCGGCCCGCGCTCGGGCCGTCCCCCGCTGGGAGGACCAGGACTTCGTCGAGGCGGTCTCGCCGACATCCCCCTTCGAGGTCGGTGACCCGGTCAGCGAGCGCGACGCCCCCCTCGTCGCCATCATCGACTTCGGCCTCAAGGCGAACATCGTGCGCAGCCTGCGGAGCCGCGGCGTGCGCGTGCGCGTGCTGCCCCACACGGCCGCGCCGGGCGAGGTGCTCGCCCCGGACGTCGCGGGTGTCGTGCTCTCCCCCGGGCCCGGCGACCCGGCCCGCCTGGCCGGACCCGTGGCCCTGGCCGGCGCAGTTATCGCCGACGGGCGCCCGCTGCTCGGAATCTGCCTTGGGCCCCAGCTGATCGGCCGGGCTGCGTTTGCCGAGACGCGCCGCCTTCGCTTCGGGCACCACGGCGCCAATCACCCGGTCCAGGACACGGAGAGCGGCCGGGTCCAGGTGACGGCCCAGAACCACGAGGTCACCGTGGACGGGGCCACCATCCCGCTCGAGAGCGGGTTCCTGGTCAGCCAGGTGAACCTCAACGACGGCTCCGTCGAGGGGCTTCGCCACCGGAGTCTCCCCATCGAGACGGTCCAGTACCATCCCGAGGGTGCGCCGGGCCCCCTGGACGCCCTGGCGGTCTTCGACCGGTTCGTTGCCGCGACGCGCGCCCGCGCAGGGGCACGCGGGTGAGCGAGGCACCCGCGCCCGCGCCCCTGACGGCGCCGACGCC
>CAZVPS010000076.1:0-9303 GCA_964629105.1 uncultured Anaerolineaceae bacterium | reverse complement strand
GGAGAGGTTGGAGCGGGAGACGGGGATCGAACCCGCGACATGCAGCTTGGAAGGCCGGGACGTCCAAACCGTGTGGCGGCGAGCGTGGGCCGAGGTGCGAATCCTGTCCAGTTTCCGTGTCGCGTCGCGCGTGCCATCTGCAGCAGCGTGGCGGACGTTTCGGCCGCTGTGTCGTTACGAAAAGGCTACCGGAAGATGACACGACGGTATTGACGGGAAGACGGGTGCTGTCCTAGTATCCTTCGTGACGCGCCTGTGGTGCGGGACGCTAAGTCGACCTGCAGCAGGCGCCTCTTCATGTCCAGAGGAGTCCTGCCCTCGATGTACATCCTGTACGTCGACGAGTCGGGCGTGCCGGAGCGCAGCGCCCAGTCGGATCACTACGCCCTTGCGGGTGTCGCTATCCCGTCAGGAGTGTGGGCACGCAAACGGGACGCCATGGACGCGATCCGCGGCAGATACGGACTCAGTGGGAGAGAGTTCCACACCGCGTGGATGATGCGCCCCTACCCGGAGCAAGTCTCCGTGCCTGGCTTCGATGCCATGGGCTGGCAGCAGCGTCGCGACGCTGTGCTCCGGGAGAGAGCACGGATCCTCCAAGCGATTGAGGCGAGCGGGCGCCACAAGGTGGCCCAAGAAAAGGCGGCCTTCTACAGGAAGACCAAGGCCTATGTGCATCTCAATCACGAAGAGCGGCGCGCGGCCCTGCGCGAGGTCGCGAGCCTGCTCGGTTCATGGTCGGACGCCACGCTCTTCGGCGAGGTGGCCAGAAAGAACCGGATGATCGGGACTGCTCTCGTCGACGAGACCTACCAACAGCTCGCATCCCGATTCGAGGCGTTTCTGTCCAGGTGCCAAGCCGAGGGCATAGTTGCGTGCGATCAGAACGAATCTGCGGCCCTCCGGCTAACGCAACTAACCGATGAGTGGCAGCGCGTGGGCGGCCGATGGCGCCAGCTTCGGCATGTTGCGGGCCACCCGTTCTTTGTGGCCAGCCACGAGAGCGACCTTGTGCAGATGGCGGATCTCGTCGCGTATTCCCTGCGCCGCTACTGCGAGAGGGAGGAGACGGACCTACTTCAGCGCTTCTTCGGTCGCTTCGACCGCCTCGGGCAAAGACTGGTCGGCCTTCGGCATTACCGCGGTAATCAGCCCTGTGACTGCATGATCTGCGCCGAGCCTCGCTGAGCCGACCGAAGACAAGACGAGCGCGTTGCGCAGTTCGGTCGATTCCGTCCAAGCGCCCGTGACCCCGGCCACGCGCGCCAGGCGGCCCGGGATTGCGGGATTGATCTTCGTGCCGCGACGCCAGCGGCGACGGCCTGCGATGCGGGCGAGGTCGGCCGACGCGACGCGGTAGGCGTAGGGGAAGTCGGCGTCCTGGACGGCCGGCAGCGTGCCTTCCCGTATCCATCGCCGGATCACGTCGCCGGACCGGCCCGTCAGGCGTGACACTTCGGCAACGGACAGGAGCGGCCGGGCTCCCACTCCCGACGGTCCTCCATGTGCTCCGCCCGAATCCCCCGGCTCCATGTGCTCCGCGGCTCCCGGCGGTTCGCCCACGGCCCCACGATCCCCCGGCCGTTGTGACTTTGTGACGCTCACAAGGGCCTTCCCGAGCACGATGAAACAAACATAACCGACGTTATCGGCAGTGGGCGCCCAAGTCCCGCCGGGCGGCCGCCCCGCATGCGCCCGCCGAGACGATGGTACGCGACGGAGCCGGGCGGGGTACCCCTCGGCGAGCGTATGCCACCGGGCACCGGTTCGCCCAGCCGCGTTCGCGCAGCGCCGAAATCGAGAGCCCAGAGGTTACGCCCCTCCCGTTTCCGACAGGGACACCCGGTGAGATGGTGCGGTACGATCGTCGGGATGACGGCGCTTGATGGTCACCGTGTATCGTGAGCGTTCCTGCCGGACGGTCTCGGTAGTCAACGTCCTCAGAGGTCGAGGGAGACGTGGACCGCTTCCCCTCGATGAAATGGCCGAAGCTCCGCCGGATCCTGGAGAGGGCGCCGCTGAACTACCGCATCACCCGGCAGAGGGGTTCGCACAAGAAACTCGTGGCCGATGGCCGACCCGATCTGCGCCTCAGCTTCCACGACAACCAGGACCTTCCCGGCGGCTTGGTGCGCGACGTGCTAGTCGATCAGGTCGGGCTGTCCGAGGAAGAAGCGAGGACCCTGATCGGACGGATGAAGGGAGCCCCGGACGATGAAGATTGAGTTGCAGGTCCATCTCGAGCAGGTCGACGAGGGCCGGCGTCTCGTCTGGTGGGCGAGGGCGTCGAACATCCTGAACCTTACCGTCGCAGCGGACTCGCTTCGAGAACTTGAGTTCCTTGCCCGCGGCGCCGTTGAGGACGCACTCGCGGATCAGGGTGTGCAGGAAGCCGCCGAACTCGGGTTCGTGCTCGTCGGTGACCCACCTGAGACAGCCGGAGACGAGGTGCGTGCGCAACGGCACGGCGGCGACGAGGTCCCGACGAACACCGGCATGAAGGGCCAGCGGGCCAGCCGCGAACTCGTCCAGGTCTGAGCGTGCAGGTCAACTCGGCGATCCTCTGCGATTTCGCGGAGGTCCGCGAGAACCTCCTGTTTGTGGTCGCCGGGGGTGTCACCCGTCTCTGGCGAACTGATCACCCTGCGGCGATGGGCGTCTGCCTCGCGCTTGTCCTCGAACTGCACCGGATGGAGAGGGACCGGCCGCACGAGTTGGAAGTCGATGTCATCGACGCGGACGGAGCGACCGTCGCGAAGATCCAGGGGGGCTTTCAGCAGGCGACGGGTCCCGACACTGAGGTCACCGAGACGACCTTCTTCCCGTTCACGTTCGATCTCCGAGCCGTTGGGATACTGCATCCCGGTTGGCACAGCATCGAGATCAGCGTCGACGGTCACCATGAACGGAGCCTTCGTTTCCGCGTGGGTCCGCCGCCAGGGCAGACCCCGCAGGAGCTACCGGGTCCTTCGAAGCCCTGAGCCGCCCGAGTCGACGAAAACGAGGACGGCGCCGCGCTCTCGCTCCCAGGAAGAACGCGGCCGAGAGTCCTACCGGATGGCGATCGGGAGGAGCCGGGGTACTCGGGGCGCAGGCTCCGCAGATTCCGACCCACCCTCCCCGTAGCGAAGCACCAGGGAGGCGCGGGACCGTTGGGTGCGCAGGGTGGCACCCGAATCCCCAGATTCGTACACACGGAAGAGTGCCGGCCGGCGGTACCGGCCGATCGTGCAGCCCTGGCGAATCGCGCCCTCCCCTCCGCCGCTGCCGGCCGCGGTACCATCCCGGTGCAGCGGACCGGCGGCCCGCTCGCCGCGGCCGTCAATCGCGGTCCGGGCGCTCGCTCGCGGAGGCGTGGTGGAACCGAACCTCCTCTACTACGGCGACAACCTGGACGTCCTGCGCCGGCACGTCCGCGATGCGAGCGTGGATCTCGTCTACCTGGACCCCCCGTTCAAGTCGAACGCCAACTACAACCTGCTCTTCCGGGAGCACGGCGAGAAGTCCGCCGCGCAGGTCCAGGCGTTCGAAGACACGTGGGAATGGGACGATGCCGCGCGGGCCGCCTATGAGGAGGTCGTGGAGGCGGGCGGCAAGGTCGCCACCACCATGAAGGCGTTTCGCGACATGCTCGGCGGGGTCGACATGCTCGCCTACCTGGCGATGATGGCGCCCCGGCTGGTCGAGCTGCGCCGCGTCCTGAAGCCGACCGGCTCGCTCTTCCTTCACTGCGACCCCACGGCGAGCCACTACCTGAAGCTCCTGCTGGACAGCGTGTTCGGCGGCGAGAACTTCCGAAACGAGATCGCGTGGTGCTATTCGGGAGGCGGCATCCCACGAAAGGACTACCCGAGAAAGCACGACACGATCTTCCGCTACACGAAGGGCGACGATTGGACCTTCAACGTGGAGCGCAAGCCCTACAAGGAGAACACCCAGGCCGTCGGCCAGCACAGCACCTACGTTCCCGAAGAGCGGCGCGCGATCGACCTGGAGCGAGGGACCCCGGTCACGGACTGGTGGACCGATATCAAGACGGTGACGGGGTGGGCGGCTGAGCGGCTCGGCTACCCGACACAAAAGCCGATCGCCCTGCTGGCCCGCATCCTGGAAGCGTCGTCCAACCCGGGCGACGTCGTGCTGGACCCGTTCTGCGGGTGCGGCACCACGATCGATGCGGCCCAGGAACTCGGCCGGCGGTGGATCGGGATCGATATCACGCACCTTGCCATCGGGCTCATCAAGCACCGCCTGGCGGGCCGCTACGGCCCCGAGATCGCCAGGACGTACCGCGTGATCGGCGAGCCCACGGCGGCCGACGATGCCGCCGTCCTGGCCCGGGATGATCCCTTCCAGTTCCAGGCGTGGGCACTCGGGCTCGTCGGCGCCCGGCCGGCGGGCGAGACGAAGAAGGGCGGCGACAAGGGCATCGACGGCCGGCTCTACTTCCACGACTCGGCCGGCGGGGAGTCGCGCCAGATCATCTTCAGCGTGAAGGCGGGCAAGCTCGTGCCGGGATACGTGCGGGACCTGCGCGGGGTACTGGAACGCGAGGGCGCGGAGATCGGTGTCCTGCTCAGCTTCGAAACGCCGAGCGCGGGGATGCGGGCCGAGGCGGCGGAAGCCGGGTTCTACGTCTCCCCGTGGGGCCGCCATCCGCGCATCCAGCTTCGGACCATCGCCGAGCTGCTGGACGGCCGCGAGCTGGACTACCCGCACGTGACCGGCGCCAACGTGACCCATCGCCGAGCGCAGCGGGCGCAGGCGGCGCCGGCCGAGTCGCTCCAGCTCTTCGCCGCGGCGGAGGATCGCGCGGACTACGGCGACGAATAGTCGCATCGTCGACGAGCGGCTCGAGCGCGTGTCGGCAGGGGGCGGGGTCCGAAACCTCGGGCGACGTGACCCCAGTACCCGCGTCCAGCGTCGCGCACACCTACAGCGGCAGCCCGGCCCGTGGGGCGCGGCCCGGCCGAGAGGGACTTCCGGCTGGCTACCATCGCCGGCGCTCAAAGAGGGGGTCGGGGTTTCCCGTCGGCGCGCGAGATCGGGAGGCGCGGTCTTCCAGCGGTGCAGAGCCCGCGTGTGGGTCCCCCCGGGGCGGCGCCTCACGCCGCGTCCTCCGGCTATCCGAAGAGGATCAGGTCATCCGCTCCGGGACCCGTCCCATCCGTCCCATCCGTCCCGCTTTCCTGCGCCGGGACACTTGGGACACTTGGGACACTTTCCGGGACGTACCGCGTCCAGGCGTCAGTGAAGTCGGTCGTGAAGTAGCCGCGGGACTGTTCGCCGTGGATGCGGCGCTTGATCGGCGACACCCGGTACGGGGCCAGGAGCTTGGCCAGGCCGCGGCCCGACAGGGGTGCGCCATACCATTCCGCCCACGGTGCGTCGTCCAGATCGTGGAGACGCTTCAGCAGCTCGGCGGTCGTGAGGTGATCCTCGTCGCCGAACACCATCTGGATCTCGGCCAGCAGCCGCATCCCGACGGACGCGGGCGCCTCGTCGTCCGAGCCGAGGGCGACGGCTGACATCCTCGCCATTGCCGGCCACGGGCCGCCGGCGGCGTCGGCGACCGCGAGCAAAGGCTCCCAAGAGTCCGCCGCGCGGTCCTGTAGCTCGTCGGGCACGTCGGCGGTTGCCTCGACCGCGACGGCCGTCCAGTCCAGCGTGATCCGCCCGGCCTCCGCCCGGGCGAGGCGCGTGCGAAACTTCGCGACCGTCTCGCTCGGCGCCCGCCGCTTCATCCGGATGACGATGCTGCGATCCGTCACGGTGGGCGGCAGATCGCCGATGCCGGCGATCGCCTTCGGACCGAAGACATCGAAGGCGTCAACCTCGCGACGACGTCCCTCGAGCTTGACGCGGAGGACCGGGGTGCCCTGGCGGTTGCCCGCGTTGAGGATGGCCCGCAGTCCCTCGTACCGTTCGGCGGTGCGTGGCCCGAAGATCGCGTCGGCCTCGTCGAGCAGCATCGTCGGCCGTGGCCGCTGGGCCAGGACGGTGTAGACGACGGCCTCGCTCGGCGTGACGACCCGGAACGGGACCGGGACCAGGAGGTCGAGCACGTCGAGCACACGCGTCTTCCCGGACCGTAGCTCGGCGCTCGTGATCGCGAGGATCGGGCTCGTTTCGAAGATGTCCACGACGTGGGCGTGGGCAACCCAGAGAGCGATCGCCACCGCCTCATGCTCGGATGGGAAGACGACGTACCGTGTCGTGAAGTCACGGACCGCGGCCAGGTAGGCCGCGAGCCCGACGTCATCCGCCCGGGGAACCGCTACATCCGCTACGGGCACCATCGCCCGAGCGGGTTCGCCGGTCACGACGCACCGCCGGTCGAGAGCACGTCGCCGGCGCCGGGGTGCGCCGCGATCCAGGCCGTCCAGGTCTCGTGGTAGAGGATCGCGTCGGCCCACGCGGCGAGCTCCACGGCCACGGGGTTCTTGAACGTGATGTTCGCGGGCCGGAGCCTGGCCCACAGGCGACGCGGGTCCCGCGGGCTCGGGCGGTCGTCCCTCCAGCCGGCGGAGACGGCCGCAGCGGCCGGGGAGACGGTATGGGGGCCAGTGGCGCCCCGTGGTGGCCCGAGACGTGTTCCGGGCGCGTGACGGGCCTCCGGGGCGGGCGCGGCGCCTTTCGGGCCTGCCAGGCGTTCAGGATCGGCGCACGCGGGAGCGGTAGGATGGGCGCGGGGAGTCGAGAGCATGTCGCTACTCCTCTGCGCCGGCGGGAGTCGTCACCCGGCCGGCGCTCTTCTTTCGGCGTCGGGCAGGGGGTCACGCGGCGGCGGGGGGGTCGGCCTCGCTCGGTTCGGGCGGCGGTCCGGCGCGCTTCCCGGCCCGGCTCGCTCGCACGGCGGCGGCCCGCCGGGAGCGGCGCGCGTCGGCGCTCTTCAGCGCGAGCCGGAGGTAGTGGGCGCGCCGAAGGTGGGCGGCGCGGCGCTCGCGCTCTTCGGGCGATAGCGTCCCGTCGGGGTCGGCTTCCCGGAGGAAGCGATCACGGAACGCGGCGCGGGCGGCCTCCGTGGTGGTGCCGCCGCGGGCGTGCAGCGTCGCGGCGCCGATACGGCCCAGCAGGGCCATCCGGGCGGGGTCGAAACGGGGTTCGGGCACGATGCCGGCCTCCGGGGATTCCGTGCGCGGCACGGATCGGATGGCCGGTACCGAAGCACCGACAAAAGCCGGTCGCGGCTATGAGCCTGGGCGGTCCCTTCGCTCGTGTGTCTCAGCTTCGCTTGCTAGGTAGCCGAAGGGACCTGGGCCGCGGTCACCCGGGGAGTACGTCATATTCTACGCTGTGGCGCGGCCGGGCGTCACGTATCGGGACGATCTCCCGGCAGCGGCGGCGGCTTCCAGTCGTTCTTTGGGCCGCCCGCATCCTTCCAGCGTTGGGAGGCATCCTCAGCCTTCAGCGCGTCACGCTCCTGCTCCCGGATGCTCTGGTAGACGGCCGAACCGGTGGACAGCTCACCCCAGAGTGTAAACGGCTGGCCCAAGGACGCGCCAACCATCTTTGAGCGGGCCAGGTCATCCTTCCAGCGTTGGGAGGCATCCTCGGCAGCCTTCAGCGCGGCGCGTTCCCGTTCCCACGCGCGCCGACGGTCCTCTTTCAGAGCTTGCTTCACGGGGTCGGCCGCCAGCTCGGCCTCGCGACGAGCCCGTGCGTCGCGGCGCACCTTCTCCACGAGAGGACGCGGCTTGTTCTCACGCGGCGTCGCCGCCATCCTCGCCGGGTCAGGCGCGGGGTGATCCAGGCGGGCGGCGTGCTCGGCGATGCGTGCCCCGGAGGCCGGCGGCGGTCCGCTCTCGGCCTCCGGGTCGATCGTCTGCCGGCGGCCGCACGGCCGATTGGGGCAGTAGACGACGATCGGCACCCTCAGCTCGCGCCACGTCGGGTGCGATAGCTTGACTTGCCGCAGCGTGCCGCGCCCGGCCGTTCCAGGTGCGCCATGCAGGCGCGCCCGCTGGCGGACCGCGTAGCGCGGCCATCCCGTGTCAGCGTCCCGCCCGGGCTGCTCCACCAGATCCGGTAGCAGCATCGTCCGGTCATAAACCCCCCGGCCGGGCGAAACCTCTTTGTGGATGATCCGTGCCAGGACGGCTCCACAGCCGTAGCACTTCGCGTTCCACGTCCAGGGATACTTGTCCGGCGGGGTGTCCAGGATCGCGGCCGGCGGCCGCCCGCGGTCGGCGCTCACCGGTCCAGCCGATCCATCGGCGACATGGCCCGCCGGTAGGCGTCGCGGGCGCGTTCGTCGGCGGCGCTGGCCCCATACCGCGACAGCATCGAACGGCTCTTCCAGCCGGCCAGGCGCATGAGGTCGCCTTCCGCCCCGCCGGCCGATAGCCACTCGTGAGCGAACGTGTGCCGGAACTGGTGCGGCCGCAGGTTCCCGAGCCCGGCCGCGTGGGCGCGGTCCCGGATGATCTGGTAGACGCCCGAATCAGTGAGCGGCCCGCTGGCCCCGATCCACAGCTCGGGCCGGGCCGCGAGCCGGTGAGCGCGGCGGGCGCGGAGGTAGCGGTCGAGGGCCTGTGCGGTCGTCGCCCCGAAGGGCACGGCGCGCGGCCGTCGGCCCTTCCCGAGCACGTGGGCCACGCGTTCCCGGAAGTCGATATCGGCCACGGCCAGGCCGGCCAGCTCGCCCCGCCGGATTCCCGTGTCGGCCAGCAGCAGGATGGCGGCCCGGTCGCGCCGGGCGAGGAAGTCCCGGCCCGCCGTGGCGGCCAGCAGCCGGCGGATCGCGTCGGCGTCCACCACGGCCGGGGGTTCCTCCGGGATGATCGGCGGGCGCATCCGGGCCATCGGATTGGCGTCCGTCTCTTCCTCTTCGGTGGCCCACCGGAAGAACTGCTGCACCGCCCGGAACCGGAGGCTCGCCGTCGCCGGCTTCACGCGCCGCAGCAGGGCGGCGATCCAGGCTTCCACGTGGGCGCGCCGGAGGTCGGCGACGCGGCGCGGCATCCCCTCGGCCGCGAGGAAGGCGCCCAGCTCGTCAAGCGCGGCGAGGTAGGTCCGGATCGTCGCCGGGCTCTTGTTATCAGCTTCCAGGGACGTGCGCCACGAGTCGCGCAGCGCGTCGAAATCGTCGCTCGGCACGCTCGCCGGGACCGCCGCAAGGCTCGCCCGGGGCATCGCTTCCGCCTTCCGCTGCTTGTCCAGTTACCGTGTCGCGCAGCATAGTGGCGGCCTGTCGCGGGCGCAAGGTCGCGCGTTATCGTGTCGGGTTGAGCACGAAAGTGGGGAAGTGGAGCGGGAGACGGGGATCGAACCCGCGACATGCAGCTTGGAAGGCTGCCGCTC
>CAZVPS010000075.1:0-9571 GCA_964629105.1 uncultured Anaerolineaceae bacterium | reverse complement strand
GGCCACGACGACGCGCTCGCGATCACGCTCGCCCTCGCGCGCCCGGAGCTGGAGCTCCTCGGCATCACGACGGTCGGCGGCAATTCGCCGCTCGCCAACACGACCCGCAACGCGCTGCGGGTCCTGGCCCTGCTCGGGCGCAGCGACGTCCCGGTCGCGCCGGGCGCCGAGCGCGCGCTCCTGCGCGAGAGCTGGACCCCCGTGGAGTTCCACGGCGAGAGCGGCCTCGACGGTGCCGACCTGCCGGAGCCCGCGGCCGCCCCGCGTCCGGAGGGGGCCCTCGCGCTGACGGAGGCGCTGGTCGCGGGTGCCGGGCTGCCGGTCACGCTCGTCGCGACGGCTCCCCTGACGAACGTCGCGCTCCTCCTGCGTGCCCGCCCGCGCATCCGGGACGGGATCGAGCGGATCTGCCTGATGGGCGGCTCGCTGGGGGAGGGGAACACCACCGCCGCCGCGGAGTTCAACATCTGGCAGGACCCGGAGGCCGCCGCCATCGTCCTCGGGAGCGGCATCCCGATCTCGATGATGGGCCTCGACGTCACCCACCGGGCCCTCTTCCTGGAGCCCGACGTGGCCCGTCTCGAGGCGCTCGGGACGCGGATCGCCCGCGTCTGGGTGGACCTCCTTCGCTTCTTCGCGGTCTACCACCGCCGCCGCTACGGCTGGGACGGCTCGCCGATCCACGATGCCGTGGCCGTAGCCCACCTGGCGGTGCCCGGCCTCGTAACGACGCGGCTCCTCCGCGTGGACGTGGAGACTGCCGGCGAGCTGACCCGGGGCCGGACGGTCGCGGACCCGGAGGGCCTGCGGGGGCTCCCGGCGAACGTGGAGGCCGGCGTGGACATCGACCGGGCACGGTTCGTGGACCTGCTCGTCGAGGCGATTGCCTCGTTCGGCTGAGCGGCCGGGTTCGGCTCCGGGCGCGGGCGGCTGAGCCCCTTCAGCGCTCCCCGCGGCGCAGCTCGCCGAGCCGCGCGTCCGAGATCCCCAGGTGATGTGCGAGCTCGTGGCGCAGCGTCTCCTCGACGCCGGCGACGAGCGCCGCCGGGCCGCGGTACGAGCGCTCCAGGGGCCCGCGGTAGAGCGTGATCACGCTGGGGACGGCGGCGTGGCCGGCACCGAGCACCGTCCGCGGCACGCCCCGGTAGAGGCCGAGCAGCCCCGCCGCCCCCGTGGACGCGAGCTCCTCGGCCGTGGGCTCGTCGGCGATCATCACGGCGACGGTCGCGAGCTGCTCGCGGTAGGCGGAAGGCAGCCGCTCGATGGCCGCGGTCAGGGCGATCTCGAAGGGGTCGGGAGCGGGGGGCACGTCCGCGCGTCCGGCGTCATCCATGGGAGGCGCAGCCTACCGCACGTCAGCTGGTCCGGAGTCCGCGCCCAGTGACGTTCGACCCGCTCCACGATCCGGCCGCGCGCAAGCTTGCCGTCGGCGCCGGGTCAGTAGCCCACCGAGGGGAGATAGGCGCCCACGGGCTCCTGGTAGAGGCCGATCGTCATCATGTTCAGGACGAAGAAGACGCGCAGGCCATGGGCGAGGCACCAGCGGAAGAGCTGGGTGTTGCCCAGGGGGACGAGGAAGCCCGGAGTCCCGAATTGCCCTGCGGCGCCAATGAGCGCCTGGAGGTCGTCGTTGGTCTCGGCGACCGAGTGGGTGAAGTACGTGATCCCCGTCGTGTAGCCGGTGATGCGCCCGTGGCGCTCGACGACGGTCGCGCTGTCGGCAGCCAGGGCGTCGCGCACCTCGCCCGCGCGATCGTGGCCGTGGACCCGGATGCAGAGGGCGTTGCAGGCGCCCTCGTCGGCCTTGGTCGCCGGCCGAACGGCGAAGCCCGGGATCGCGAGCCCCAGGGGTTCGCCGTGCATCGCGGCGAACGACTCCCGGACGTCGAACCCCAGCTTCGCGTACAGGCTCAGGGAGCGGTTGTGAAAGGAGAGCTGTAGCAGCCGGACGCCAACGGCCCGTCGCTGGGCGGCCCGGTCGAGCATGGCGGCCATGAGCGCCCGGCCGACCTGGCGATCCTGCGCCGCCGGATCGACGCTGACCGGCCCGATGGCCGAGATGATCGAGCGCTCGTCGAGGAAGCTGCTGCCCACGATGCGGCCGTCGCGTTCCGCGACGACGCCGTAGATGTCCGGATGGGCGATCAGCCACCTGATGGGTCCGGTTGCCGCCTCGACCGACGGAAAGTCCGGCGGGAAGCCGTGGCTCGTGGAGACCGTCGCGAACGCCTCGTAACAGATCCGCCCGCATTCCTGAGCATCGGCCGGCACCGCGCCGCGCACCGTGACGTCCATCCGCTGACTCCACTTGGAGCTTCGTGAGCCCTCTCAGGGCCCCTCTGCACTCGTGGCGATCGTAGCCGTGCGATCGTTGGCCGGTCAACGTCAGACACCGTGAGTTGTCCTCGGCCAGTGAAAAGCCACCCCACGGCCCCACGAGTCTCTGCTGACTCGCCGAACATGGCGGGCAGCACGAAACCCCCGCCGGAACGCGGCGAACCGCCCCGGTCGAGCGGGGTTTGGAGCGTGGGACCGCCCCTGCTGATGCCGGGCAGACTCACCGAGGCGAACGATCGTGTGCCCGCAGCTGGCGGCTCGCCGCCCGGCGGCCGCCGTCGATGTACGCCCGGCCGCCGTCGATCCGCCAGACGGCGTCCGGTGCCGTCGCCGGGCTACCTTGACCTCCGGTGACGACCCTCGCCTCGAATGATTCTTCGCAGGTCCACCTGCCAATAGCTCCGAGTTTGCGCACGGACCGAGGGCGCATGACACCGGCGCCCACGCGCTCGCACGAACCGGGCACCGGTGCCGCCAGGGTCTTCGCGCCAACCGCGACGGCTGGACCCGGCTACCTGTCGCGCCGAGCTGCGATGGCGAAGGCGAGGAAGTAGGCGTCGAGCAACTCGGGAGTGGATCGGTAGACGTTGTCCCCGACGAGGAAGTCGCAGACGACCTCGCGCGTGCGCGCAATCTCACGCAGGCGAGGGCCATTCCATCGAGGGTCCGCAAGGGTCAGGTCGAGCAGCTCCAACGCGCGATCGAGGGCCGCGTCGAAGCGCTCCTGGTCACCTTCCTGCTTGGCCCGGACTGCGCGGCCGACGTCGGCGCCAGCGTTGCCGAGCTGCTCCGCGAGCGTGAGCGTCCACCAGCGACCGCTCGCCAGGCCAGCGTGCATCGTCATCGGACCACCAATCGCTCGGCGATCGACGTGACCGCCGCTCGCACAGTCGCGTCGTCGACCGAGCGAGTGCGGTTGCCCTGCCTCGGGCGAATGTTGATGACGGCGTCGAACTCGATGAACCTGGGTGTGCTGAACTGCGCCGGGTAGAGGTTGATTCCCCAGAGACTCGGTTGAGGCGAGCCTTCGTCGAGGAGCATTGCCTCCTCGTCGGCGTGCATCTCACCCCCGACCGCCATGATGCCCTGCTCGATGTCCACGACCGCCTTCACGAGGTTCCCGAACATGCTCTCGGCCATCTCCTCGAGGGTGGACAGGGCGATGGTCTTCCGAACGATCTGCATGCCGGGCGTGGGCGCCTCCTCGGTCGGCCTGGCCGGGCCGGGCGTGGGCTCCAGCGGCTTATCCTGTCCCATGAGTCGAGCCTACTGGCAACAGCGCTGGGAGTCCACCGGATAGGCAGGTCGATCGTCCCGGGCTCCCGGCTTGCTCCGCAATGTCTGGCCGATCCCGGCCCGCGATCAACCGGCCTTCTGGCACCGCCAGCCCGTGTGCTGGTCGCCGGGCTACCATTGACCTCCCGTGACGACCCTCGCCTCGAATGATTGTTCACATCTCCACCTGTCAACGGGTGGGAGCCTGCGCACGAAGACCTGGCCCTGCGCGCGCTCCTCGGGTGCGCCGCGGGCAATAGACAGCGCCACGGTGCGGCCCCGCCACTGCTCGCCGGGCAAGCCCTTCTCCCCATCGAGCTGGCCCGCAAGGTCGGCGAGGTCCTCGAGGTCGAGCCCGATGCGCGCGCTGAGCGCAGGGACCGTCAGGCGAGTTCGGCCGCGGCTCCGGTCGACACGGTCGGGGCGGCGCTGCCGGCGGTCCGCGCATCGCCGATCGTGGCGTCGAGGCGCTCGAGGTAGGGCCGCGCGCCCACGCGCTCGAAGATGGCGCGTGCCTCCTCCGCGGCGGCGCGCGCCTCCGGCAGGTCCGGGCCGAGGAGCATGAGCATGTCCAGCTCGACACGGGCGACCTGGAAGTCGTAGCCGATCTCCCGGTAGCCCTTCAACGCGCCGCGATAGCCGGCGATGGCCTCGTCGCGGCGGCCCTCGAGTGCGGCGATGCCGGCCCACGCGGCGGCGCGATTGACGCGCGAGACGGTGGCGTGAGCGTTGGGGTCGGCATCGAGCCCCTCGGCGACGGCGCGTGCCCGGATCGCGTCCCGCTGCCAGAGCGCGGGCCGCACCGCTTCGGCAAGGAAGTCACCGGCCGTCGCCTTGAAATCGGCCGCCCGCACCATCTCCTCGTAGGCCTCGGCGTGGTCGCCCCGGAGAAGGGCTCGGTCCCCCTTCAGGAAGTGGAGTTGGGCTGCCGCGATTGGATCGGAGAGCTGACCGGCAGCCACCTCCAGGCGGCCGAGCGCGTCGTCGGTCGCGTCACCACGGGCGACCCACAGGGAAGAGGCCGCCGCGAGGATGCCGGCTTCCACGGACAGATCCCGGGCCGTCGCGAGAGCCTCGGTGACCGCGGCGAGTGCGGCGTCCCAGCCGTCGCCCTGCAACCAGGCGCCGGCGGTCACGTCGCGGATGATCCAGTTGGCCCTCTGACGGTCCCCGACACGGCGCGATAGCTCGAGGTTCTCACGCTGCATCTCGATGGCGCGGCGCGGCTCCCGCGCCCAGAGGATGGACGCCAGGTTGCTTCGGGCGCGCAGCTCCGCAGACACGAGGCCGCCGGCCTGGGCGATGGCGATCGCCGGCTCCATGAGCGCGACCGCCTCCCTGGTGCGCCCCAGGTACGAAAGGGCCGCGCCCTTGGTGTTGAACGCGTCGGCGATGACTTCGTCGAGATCCAGGCGCTCGGCGATGGGCAGGGCGCGGTCGACGGTCTCCACGGCGCGTCCAGGCTGGTCGTTGCGCATGAATGCCCGCGCCAGGTTCGCCAGGAGGCGTGCGAGCACATCGTTCGGGGCGGAGTCCGGCAGCGCCGCCAGGGCGCCCTCCATGGCGGCGATGGCCTGAACGGGCTTCTGGGCGCTGAGCAGGATGGTCCCCAGCTCGGCCGTGGCGCGGGCCGCCGACGCGGCGTCGCCGGTGCGCCGATACTCCTCCACCGATCGCCCCGCGAGCGCCTGGGCGGCCTCGTGATCGGTAGCTGCCGAGGCGGAGATTGCGGCCCGCCCGAGTAACCCACCGCGCTCGGCCGGGTCGGCGGTCACCTCGAGTGCCTGGGCCAGGTATGCGACGGCCTGGTCGTGGGCACCGAGCGAGGCTGCCCGCGCCGCCGCACCGCTGAGCGCGAGCCGGGCCTGAACCGCGACAGCGTCGGCTTCGGCCCCCGCTCCGGATGCCTTGTAGGCCGCAACGAAGTGGGTCGCCAGGGCCCCCGCCAGTTCGTCCTCGCCGAGCATCTCGTAGTAGCGAGCGACCGCCAGGTGCCGGGCGCGCCGCTCCCGCCGGGCCAGCGTGCCGTAGGCGACCTCGCGGATGAGCGACTGGACGAACTTGTACTGGCCACGCTCCGGTGAGCGCGGGTCGGCCTCCAGATCGAGCAGCTCGCGTCGGACCAGGCTCCGCAGCCGCGGCTCGAGGTCCGCCTCGTCGCTCCCGGTCACCGCGGCGAGGCCGGCCAGCGTGAAGGTCTGGCCCAGGACCGACGCATCCTGGATGAGGCCGCGGTCCGCCGGGTCGACCGCGTCGAGGCGCGAGGCGATGAGCGAGCGAAGCGTGTCGGGGATGGACAGCATGGCGAGGTCGCCGACGGGCCGATAGGCGCCGTCGCGGCGCTCAAGCCGCCCCTCCGCCACCAGGGACCGGATCGTCTCGACGGCGTAGAGGGGGATGCCGTCCGCTTGGGCCAGGATTGCCTCGACGGCCGGCCCCGGGAGCCCGGGCACGAAGCCCTCCAGGAGCTCGCGCATGGCCGGCTCCGCAAGGGGCTCCAGCGCCAGGCCCGTGAAGTTCCGCGTCCCTGCGCCCCAGCCCGGTCGCTTGTCGAACAGCTCGGGCCGGGCGAGCGTCACCACGAGGAGCGGGGCGCCGCGGGACCACTCCAGGAGGTGGTCGATGAAGTCGAGCAGGCCGCTGTCGGCCCACTGGAGGTCCTCGAAGAGCAGGATCGTGGTCCCCTTCGCGGCGATCCGCTCGAAGAAGATGCGCCAGGCCGCGAAGAGGACGTCCCGCCCGCCCGCCGGCGGAGGCTCGAGGCCGAGGAGCGTCAGGAGCGCCGGCTCTACCCAGCGCCGATCCTCGGCGTCGGGGACGTGCTCGGCGACGATCGCGGCGATCCGCTCGCGCGTCGTCGTCCCGACGTCCGCCTCGGCGAGACCGGCGCGTTGACGGACCATCTCGCCCAGCGCCCAGAACGTGATCCCGTCGCCGTAGGCGGGCGAGCGGCCGCGGTGCCAGTACACGGTCTCGACCACGCCGTCGATGTACTTCTCCAGCTCCCACGCCAGGCGGCTCTTGCCGATGCCGGCGGAACCGGTGATGGACACGAGGCGAGCTCGCCGGTCGCGCCCCGTTGCGCCCAGGAGATCCCGGAGGAGTCGGAACTCCTCGTCGCGCCCCACGAACGGCGGCTCGGGCATGTCCGACCGGCCGTGACCGCCGCGCTGGGCCACCACCCGCAGCGCCCGCCAGGCGAGCACGGGGGCGGTCTTGCCCTTGAGGAGCTGCTCGCCGGCTTCCTCGAAGGCGATCGCCGCGGCGGCGGCCTGCTGTGTCGATTCGCCCACGAGGACTGCGCCGGGCGGGGCGATCGACTGGAGCCGGGCGGCGGTGTTGACGAGGTCGCCGGCGACCATGCCCTGGTTCGTGGCGCCGATTGTCACTGCCGCCTCGCCGGTCAGGACGCCGGCGCGCGCCTGGATCGTCGGTCCCAGGGCCCGGACCGCGTCCACCAGCTCCAGCCCCGCCCGGACGGCCCGCTCCGCGTCGTCCTCCCGGGCGGTCGGGGCGCCCCAGACGGCCATCACGGCATCCCCGATGAACTTCTCGACGACACCGCCGTAGCGCTCGATGACATCGCGGGCGATTTCGAAGTAGCGCGTCAGGAGTTCGCGGGTCTCCTCCGCGTCGCGCTCCTCGGCGAAGGGCGTGAACCCGACGAGATCGGCGAAGAGCACCGACACGAGGCGGCGCTCGGCGACGTGGGCGGGGTTGGCGGCGGGGACGGCACCCGGGCGAGCGCCTTGGGTCAGCGGGGCCGCGCAATCGCCGCAGAAGCGATCCTCCGGCTCGTTGGATGCCCCGCACAAGGGACATGGCACGGCCAGCGGGCCCGCGCACTGCGCGCAGAACCTGCGGCCGGCCCTGTTCGTGGTCCCGCAGGTCGAGCAGATCATCCCGGCTCCCGACGCCTCCTGCAGCGTTCCTCGGAGACTGAGCGTACTCGATGGTGCGATCGGCCGGGCGAGGTGGGTCACACCGCGGTCGCGATCCCGCTTGCGCGGGCGGGTCTCGGTGCCCTCGACCTCGCGGCCCCTGGAGCCTCCCCGGACTCGCCAGAGGTGGCAGGCAGCACGAAACCCCCGCCGGAACGCGCGGAACCCCCGCGATCGACGGGGGTTCCGCGCGTGGCAACTCTTCTGCTGAGGCCAGGCAGACTCAGCGCGGTGGGCGACTGGGTGCCACCCGCGGCCGCCAGCTCGGCCACCCACCCTGCGCGGACTGCCGCGGCCCGTCCCTCCGCGTCGAGCCGCCCGCGCCGGTACCATTGACCTCCCGTGACGACCCCCGGCCCTCGAGACTTCACGCATCTCCACGTCCACTCGGAGTTCTCGCTCCTGGACGGTCTCGGCCGCATCGGCGATCTTGTCGACGAGGCCGAGCGGCTGGGCTTCGATTCCCTCGCCCTGACCGACCACGGCGCCCTGTACGGCGCGGTCGCCTTCTACCAGGCCGCCCGCGCGAAGGGGATCAAGCCGATCATCGGCGTGGAGACCTACGTCGCCCGCCGTTCCATGCGCGACCGCGAGGGCAAGGCCGACGCGCAGCCGTTCCACCTCGTCCTCCTGGCCAAGGACCTCGTCGGCTACCGGAACCTCTGCCGGCTCCTCACCGACGCCCACCTCGACGGCTACTACTACAAGCCGCGGATCGATCGCGAGCACCTGGCCCGCCACGCCGAGGGCCTCGTGGGCCTCTCCGCCTGCCTCGGTGGCGAGATCGCCAAGGCGCTCGAAGTGGACGACTGGGAGGCGGCCCGCCGCCTGGCCGGCGAGTACGGCGACATCTTCGGGAAGGGCAACTTCTTCCTGGAGCTGCAGGACCACGGGATCCCGCTCCAGGCCCGCCTCAACGAGCAGCTCCTGCGCCTGGCCCCGGAGGCCGGCCTTCCCCTCGTGGTGACGAACGACCTCCACTACGTCCACAAGGCCCAGGCCGACGCCCACGACGTCCTCCTCTGCGTGGGGACCGGCAGCAACCTCGACACGCCGAACCGGCTGAAGTTCGAGAGCGCGGAGTTCTACCTGAAGTCCGCAGCCGAGATGCTCGCCCTCTTCCCGGACCAGGTCGAGGCCCACCGGAACACGCGGCGGATCGCCGAGATGGTGGACCTGGAGCTGCCGCTCGGCCAGCTGCGCATCCCGCATTTCCCGGTGCCGGAGGGAGAGACCGTCGAGAGCTGGCTGCGGGCCGAATGCGAGCGCGGCCTGGCGCGTCGCTACGGCACGGTCACGCCGGAGCTCCAGGCGCGCCTGGAGTACGAGCTCGGGACGATCACCGCGATGGGGTACGCGGGCTACTTCCTCATCGTGGCCGACTTCGTCCGCTTCGCCCGCGAGCAGGGGATCCAGACGACCTGCCGGGGGAGCGCCCCGGGGTCCATCGTCACGTACACTCTGGGCATCACCCCGGTGGACCCGATCCACTACCAGCTGCCCTTCGAGCGCTTCCTCAACCCGGACCGCGTCACGATGCCGGACATCGACGTCGACTTCGAGGACGGCCGGCGCGACGAGGTCATCAACTACGTCACCCGCAAGTACGGCGCCGACCACGTCGCCCAGATCATCACCTTCGGCACGATGCTGGCCCGGGCGGCGATCCGCGACGTGGGTCGCGTCCTGGGGAGCTCCTACGGCGACGTCGACCGGATCGCGAAGGCGGTCCCGAACCAGCTCGGCATCCGGCTCGACGAGGCCCTCCAGCTCAGCCCCGGGCTCAAGGAGCTGCACGACGGGGATCCCTCGGTCCACCGGATCATCGACTTCGCGAAGCAGCTGGAGGGCGTGGCGCGCAACGCCTCGACCCACGCGGCCGGGGTCGTCATCAGCCGAGAGCCGCTGACCGAGCTGATGCCGCTCCAGAAGGCGACCAACTCCGACGCCACGATGACCCAGTACGAGATGCACGCGATCGAGGCGCTGGGGCTCCTCAAGTTCGACTTCCTGGGCCT
>CAZVPS010000074.1:0-9576 GCA_964629105.1 uncultured Anaerolineaceae bacterium | reverse complement strand
GGACGACGCCCGCGCCCGCGGTCGCCGAGCGGCGCCTGGTCTCCGTCCTCTTCGCCGACCTCGTCGGGTTCACCGCGCTGGCCGAGGACCGGGACGCCGAGGAGGTCCGGGAGCTCCTCTCCGGCTACTTCGAGCTGGCCCGGGGCGTCGTTGAGCGCCACGGCGGCACGATCGAGAAGTTCATCGGCGACGCCATCATGGCGGTCTGGGGCACCCCGACGAGCCACGAGGACGACGCCGAACGGGCCGTCCGGGCCGCCCTGGAGCTGGTGAGCGCCGTGCGCGGGCTGGGGCCAGCCGTCCAGGCCCGGGTGGGAGTGGTGACGGGCGAGGCCGCCGTGACGATCGGGGCCATTGGCGAGGGAATGGTCGCCGGGGACATGGTCAACACCGCGAGCCGGCTGCAGGGCGCGGCCCCGCCGGACGTCGTGCTCGTCGGCGAGGCAACGATGCACGCGGCCTCCCGGGCGATCGCCTTCGAGGAGGCCGGTGACCAGCTCCTCAAGGGGAAGGCAGCTCCCGTGCCGGCATGGCGCGCCCTTCGTGTCGTGGCCGAGCGGGGCGGGCGCGGGCGCCCGGAGACGATCGAGGCACCGTTCGTCGGACGCGACGACGAGCTGCGGCTGCTCAAGGACCTCTACCACGCCACCGCCCGGGACCGGCGCGTCCGGCTGGTCTCGGTCACCGGCCAGGGCGGCATCGGCAAGAGCCGGCTCGCCTGGGAGTTCCTCAAGTACATCGACGGCCTCGTCGAGCCGGTCTACTGGCACCACGGGCGCTCCCCGTCCTACGGCAGCGGGATCACGTTCTGGGCGCTCGGCGAGATGGTCCGCGAGCGGGCCGGGCTCGCCGAGGCCGACGACGAGGCGACGACGCGCGCCCGGATCGCGGAATCCGTCGGACGCTGGATCCCGGACGAGCAGGAGCGGCGCTGGGTGGAGGCGGCGCTCCTCGCCCTGCTCGGCGTCGCTGACCCGCCGGCCGGCGGGCAGGACCGGCTCTTCTCCGCGTGGCGGACCTTCTTCGAGCGGATCGCGGCCGAGGATCCCGTCGTGATGGTCTTCGAGGACCTCCAGTGGGCGGACAGTGGTCTCCTGGCCTTCATCGACCACCTGGTGGACTGGAGCCGTGGCGTCCCGATCTACGTGGTCGCGCTCGCCCGCCCCGAGCTCCTGGAGACGCGACCGGACTGGGGCGCCGGCAAGCGCAACTTCACGAGCCTCGCCCTCGAGCCGCTTCCCCCCGAGGCGATGCGAGCGCTCCTCGCGGGGCTTGTCCCGGGACTCTCCGCCGACGCGGCCGCGCGGATCATCGCGCGGGCCGACGGGGTCCCCCTGTACGCCGTGGAGATCGTCCGGATGCTCGTGGCGCAGGGTTCGCTGGAGGCCGCGGACGGCGCCTACCGGCCGGTGCGCGACCTCGCCGACCTGGCCGTGCCCGAGACCCTGCATTCCCTCATCGCGGCGCGCCTCGACGGCCTCGACCCGTCCGACCGGGCGCTCCTGCAGGCCGCATCAGTGCTCGGCCAGGCGTTCACGGTGGATGGCCTGGCAGCCGTCGCGGCGCTGGACGCCGGCGACGTTGAGCGCCGGCTGCTCGCGCTGGTGCGCCGTGAGTTGCTCGTCCGCGACGTGGACCCGCGCTCCTCCGAGCGCGGCCAGTTCGCGTTCGTCCAGTCGCTCGTCCGCGAGGTCGCCTACTCGACGCTCTCCCGGCGCGACCGCAAGGGCCGCCATCTTGCCGCGGCCCGGCATCTCGAGACCCTGGTGGACCAGGAGCTGGCCGGGGCGCTGGCGGCCCACTACCTGGCCGCCTACCGCAACGCGGCCGAAGGCCCGGAGGCCGACGCCCTCGCCGCCCAGGCGCGGATCGCGCTCCGGGCCGCCGGGGACCGGGCGGTCGCGCTCGGCGCCCAGGGGCAGGCGCTCGGCTTCTACCGCGACGCGCTGGAGGTGACCACCGACGCGGTCGATCGGGCGGCCCTCCTCGAGCGCGCCGGCACGGCGGCGTCCGCCGCGGCGTTCCACGAGGAGGCTGAGCGGCTCCTGGAGGGCGCGATCGAGTTGCTCCGGGCCGCGGGCGACCGAAGCGGCGCGGCACGAGTCACCGGGCGCCTCGCCGACGCGATGTTCGGGCGCTACCGCCTGGACGCCGCGCTCGCCCTCGTCGCCTCTGCCGCCGGCGAGTTCGCCGATCTCGGCGAGGACCCCGGGTACGCCTCGCTGCTTGGTCAGCTGGCCCGCTTCCAGATGCTTCGGCAGGGGGACTTCGCGGCCGCGGTGGCCACCGCCGACCGCGCCCTGGCCATCGCCGAGCGCCTCGACCGCGTGGACCTCGTGGCGGACGTGCTCGTGACCCGCGGTGTGGCCCTGACCAGCATGGGGCGAGACTACGAGGGGATCGGCTGTCTGGAGACCGGCCTCCGGCTCGCGGAGCGGCACGGCCTGCTCGCCATCGAGGCTCGGGCCCGGACGAACATGGGCGGGCCCCTCACCGACCGCGACCCGCGCGCCGCCTTCGAAGTCTCGCGCGTCGGGCTGGAGCTTGCCCGGCGGTTCGGCCACCGCCAGGGTGTCTCGATGCTCATCGTCAATGCCAGCACCGGCGCGATCGAGACCGGCGAGTGGGACTGGGCCCGGGCCGCCGTGCGGGTCGGGCTCGACGAAGCTGCGAGCGAGGAGGAGCGGATCCTGCTGCTCGCGTTCGTGGTCACCCTCCTGGTGGAGGGGGGGGCGAACGCCGACGCCGAGATCGACGAGGTCGAGCGTTGGCTGACGGCCCACGTCGAGGAAGAGCCGTACCTGGCGTCGAGCGTCAGCAGCATGCGGGCGGCTCGGTCCCTGCAGCGCGGCGACCTGGCGGCAGCCTCGTCCGACTTCCTGGAGGGCGGCAGCCTCGATCCGTACAACGCCGTCGCCTCCTTTTCCGAAGCGACCCTGCTCGCGCTCGTTGCCCGCGACCGCGGGCGCGCCGAGGTGAGCCTGGAGGCGCTCCGGGCGACCGGCTCGCACGCGGCGCTTGCCCGGCTCGTGGCCCGCGTCGGCGAAGCCGGGATCGCGGCCCTGGATGGGCAGGCCGACGCGGCGCGGGCCGGGCTCCTCGCCGCGTACGGCGAGCTCCGGGAACTGGGTGCGACGCGCAAGCAGGCTCTCACCGGGCTTGTGATCGCGACGCTGCTCGGCCCCGGCGACGACCCCGGGATCCGCGCGGCGATCGACGAGAGCCGGCACCTCTTCGAGCGGATGGGCGCCGGCCTCTGGCTTGCCCGGCTCGACGAGGCGATCGCGAACCGCCGACCGGCCGCCGTCGCTCCCGATCCGGCATGATCCCGGGATGACCGCGACCGGGAACGCGCCGCTCCGCCTGACCGACCTGACCGAGTGCGGCGGCTGTGCGGCGAAGCTCGGCGCCGACGTGCTGGCCGATGTGCTGGCCGGGCTCGGCGCGACGCCGGCGCCACCGGAGCTGATCGCCGGCCTTGCGCCGCCCGACGACGGGGCCGTCTACCGGCTGTCCGACGACCTCGCCGTGATCGGGACGGTGGACTTCTTCCCGCCGCTGGTCGACGACCCGGCGACGTTCGGGGCCATCGCCGCCGCGAACGCCTGCTCGGACGTCTTTGCCATGGGCGGCCGGGTGCTCTTCGCCCTGTCGGTGGCCGCGTTCCCGGAGGAGCTGTCAACCGACGTCATGGCGGCGATCGTCGGCGGTGCCGCGGAGGTCGTCCGCGAGGCCGGCGGAACGCTCGCCGGCGGCCACACGACCCGCGACCGCGAGCCCAAGTTCGGGTTGGCGGTGGTGGGGGTCGCGCACCCGGATCGGCTCCTGCGCAAGGGCGGCGCGCAACCCGGCGACATCCTCCTCCTCACGAAGCCCCTTGGCACGGGGCTGCTGGTCTCCGGCGCACGCCAGGGGCGGACGGCGCCCGCCGATCTCGCCGTCGCCATCGCCTCGATGCGTCGCCTCAACCGGGCGGCCGCGGAGGTCCTCGTCGCGGCCGGCGTCCGGGGCGCGACCGACGTCACCGGGTTCGGGCTCCTCGGGCACGCCGCCGAGATGGCCCGGGCATCGGGCACCCGGTTCGTCTTCGACGCGCGGTCGCTGCCGGCGCTGCCCGGCGCCCTCGAGGTGGCCCGGGCCGGGATCGAGACGGGCGGCGCCGCGCACAACCGGCGGGCCGTGGCGGCCCTGCTGGAGCTGGGCCTCGATCTCGATCCGGCCGTGGTCGCGCTCGCCTTCGACCCGCAGACGTCGGGCGGGCTGCTGGCCGCGGTGGCCGAGGCCTCGCTGGCGCCCGTCCTCGCCGACCTGTGCTCCGCGGGGCTCGAGCCCGTGGTGGTCGGGCGAGTGGAGGCGGCGAGCGCTCCGGGGCTGCTCCTGGCCTAGGTCGGCGGCGGGACGACCGGCAGGGTCACCGTGACCCGGGCCCCGGTGGGGGCGAGGTTCTCGGCGGTCGCGTCCCCGCCGTGGGCACGCGCGAGCGCGCGCACGATCGCCAGGCCCAGGCCGGATCCCGGCCCGGAGCGCGCCGGGTCGGCCCGGTAGAAACGGTCGAAGACGCGGTCGAGCGAGCCGGGCGGGAACCCGCGACCGTCGTCGCTGACCCGCAGGGCCACGGCCGCTCGCCCTTCGCCGTCGCGCACGAGGTGGGCATCGACGAGGACGTGCCCGCCCGGCCGGGGCACCGTTGCCAGGGCGTTCTCGACGAGGTTGGCGAGGGTCCGCTCCACCGCCGCCCGGTCGGCGGTCAGCCACAGGACGGGGGGCGCGTCGGTCCCGCCGGATGCCGGGCCGTCGTCGCCCGGCCCATGCTCACCGCGGAGATCGATCCCGGCGGCGGCCGCGGCGGGGCCGAACCGGTCGACCGTCGCCGCGACGAGGGCTCCGGCGTCGAGCGTCTCGGGTCGCAGCTCCAGCCGCCCCGTGCGGACCTCCTCGATGGTCCCGATCCCGTCCACGAGCCGTTCGATCCGGTCGGTCTCCTCGGCGATGGCCCGGGCGGCCCGGACCGCCGCGTCGCCCGCCGCCGTGCCGTCCTCCAGCGCCAGGGCGAAGCCGCCGATGACGGTCAGGGGCGTCCGCAGGTCGTGCCGGATGTTCGCGAGCAGCTCGCCCTCCTCGCGCCTCGTCGAATCGAGCTCGGCCGTCATCGCGTTGAAGCGCTCGGTGAGCTCACGCACCTCGCGTGGGCCCTCCAGTGGGAGCGGCGGCGCGCCCTGGGATGGCACGTCGGCCGTCGCGGCGGCGAGGCGCCGGAGCGGCCGCGTGATCGAGCGCGACAGCAGCCACGCGATCGGCGCGCCGAGGACGACCGCGAGCAGGATGACGACCGGCAGCACGCGCGTGACGTCGCGCCACGCCGCCCCGGCCGATCGATCCTGGGTCACCAGGACGATCGCGCTCGCTCCGGCCGCCGGCCCGCCGCGGGTCAGCACGGTCGCGGCATAGAGGAAGTCGGTGCCGGCAGCGTCGGGCAGGCTGCCGGCGACCACCTCGCCGGGGACGAGGGCGGGGTCCAGCTCGATGCTCGCGACGTCGAGCTGGGGGTCGGTCTCGCCGAGCACCCGCCCGTTCGCCGTGAGCACGACGACATCGATCTCTTTGGGGAGCTCGGCGCGCAGCTCGGCCACGCGCCGACGCAGGTCGGCAGGGGCGGCAATGAGTCGAATCCGGGCGACCAGCGGCTGGGCGATGTCGGCCATGGCCGCGCGCGTCGCATCGCGATGGAGCTCGCGCAGGGTCACGAAGAGCCCCGCGCCCACGGCGATCATCGTCGTCAGGCCGACGACGGCGAACGCCAGGCCGATCCGGACCGAGACGCGGTCGAGCATCAGGTCGTGCCGCCCGGGTCATCGACCGCGGGCGGCTCCGGGGGCGGCACGAGCCGATAGCCGATCCCGCGCACCGCCTCGATCGCCGGCCCGTCGGGCCCGAGCTTCTTGCGGAGCTCCGACACGTGGACGTCGACCGTCCGGGTCTCGCCCGGGAAGTCGGTCCCCCAGACGTCATCGAGCAGCGTCTCGCGTCCCAGCACGACGCCCGGCTCGCGGGCGAGCGCCGCCAGGAGATCGAACTCGCGGGCGCGCAGCTCGAGCGCCCGCCCGTTGAGCAGCGCCTCGCGGCGGCGCGGGTCGATCCGCAGCGGGCCGACCTCGATCGGGCGCCCCAGCCGGACGGTGCCGTCCGTGCGCCGCAGGATGGCCTTGACGCGGGCGACGAGCGCCCGCGGGTTGAAGGGCTTCGTGACGTAGTCGTCGGCGCCGAGCTCCAGCCCCACGATGGCGTCGACGTCGTCGGAGCGCGCCGTCAGCATCAGGATCGGCGTGTCTGCCTCGCGCCGGATCGCCCGGCAGACCTCGAACCCGTCGAGGCCCGGCAGCATGACGTCGAGGATGACCAGGTCGGGCCGATGGCGTCGATGGAGCTCGAGCGCCGTCGGCCCATCGGTGGCGGCGATCGTCGCGTAGCCCGCCTGCTCCAGGTAGAGGCGGAGGAGCTCGATGATGTTCGGCGCGTCGTCGACGACCAGGACGGTCTTCATCGTCGGCGAGTCTAGCGCGCCGGGCCCCGAGCTCCCCTCGACCTCGGGGGTTCAGCGAAGGTCGGCGAGCACGGCGCGCGCGGCCTTCATCGCCTGGCGCAGCGCGACGCGCCCGTCGCGCAGCGAATCCCGGGCGTCCTTGAGCACGGGTGCAGCGTCGCCGGCATTCCAGGCGGCCGGGGTGAGAGCGAGCACGGCGGATGCGACGCCGTCGACCTTCGCCTCGGCTTCGTCCGCCTTCGCGATCATGGTGGCGAGGTGCGTGCGCGCGTCGCCGACGTCCTTCCCGGCCGCTTCGGCCGCGTCGATGGCCGCCTCGAGCCGCTCGGCGGTGGTTGCGAAGCCGGCGGCCGTGACGACGACCGTGTCGGCCGCCTTCACGAGCCAGACCTGGCGGGCGACGAGGGCATAGACGCGGAAGTCGTCGGCGATCCGGCGGATGTCCTCGCGCAGGGCCTCGACCGTGGTGTCGCCCTCGATCTCGGCGCGCAGCGCCCGCAGGCCGGAGCTCGTCGAGGCAAGGATGGCGTCAAGCGCGGCCTCGTGGGCATCGGTGAGGGTCGGGGAGGCGTCCACCACGGACTGGAGCTTCGTCAGCGTCTCGAGCCGGCGGTCGATCTCGCAGCGCCCGACGGCCTGCAGGTTCGCGACGGTCGGCTCGGCCCGGGCGGTGACCCGGAGCGGCGCGCAGCGGTCGACACCGGCCCGGGGGGACGCTGGATCGGAAGCCCGGGGGGACGCGGCCGGCGCGGCCATGGCCGTGCCGGCGCCCAGCGTGCCGGCGAGGACGAGGCCGGTCGCGGCGATGGTGAGGAGGCGCTGCAGGGTGCGGTTCATCGAGGACTCCCTTCGTCGGTCGGAGCGGTCGCGTCGTTCGCGAGCGCATCGGTCAGCTCGTCGGGCAGGGGCACGGGCTCGGGTCGGCCGGCGTCGGCACGGGCGCGGCGCCCTCAGCCATCGTGTCCAGCCGCGTCGGCGCATCGTGTCGTGTCGCCCGCTGCAGGCCGCCACCCGGCGGCATTGCGGTCAGGGTCGGGCGGCGACCAGCGCGGAGCAACGGACCTCGGCACGGCGAATGTCAGGGGAGGGTAAGACGAAGCGACCGGACCGTGGCGGACCGCCCCCGGCGATCAAGCATCGAAGCCCGTGACCGCCCCTGGTGAGCACGAACGCTTCCGGGCCTGTCGCCCCGAAGCCGCCATCTCGTCGACGTGGTCGCCGTACCGCCCTGCCCGGCAAAACCCCGACCCCCGTGCTCCGAATCGCTCGCCATGACGTCGAAGACCTGACGGATGTACGGATCCGGCACCAGCTCGCGGAAGAGGTCGCTCATGGAACTCACGAAGACGCGGCGAGGCTGGCGCCACCGCGTCGGAAGCGGCAAGCGCTCGGCGTGGAGGATCACGTTCTCGGCCGCGTTTTCCGGCGTCCAGGGCCTCGTCGACCAGCCGAACCGGAGGCTCAGGGTTACGACGACTCCCATCCCGGGGAGCTCTTCCTCCACTCCCGGCTCTGGGAGAACCCGGTGCCGGGGACTCCGGCGCCCTTCGTCCCGGTGGACCACGACCCGCCGGTGGACCGCCTCGGCGCCGACTTCCCGATCCGCCTGACCACCGGTCGCCGCCTCGACTCGTACAACACGGGAGTCCAGACTGCCGGCTACCGCTCCCCTCGCCGGCGGGGCGAGACGATCGACCTCTCGCCGGAGGACGCCGCCCGCCTGCGGATCCACGACGGCGAGCGCGTGCGGATCGTGAGCCGCCGGGGCGCGGTCGAGGAAGTCCGGCACCGCCGAGTTCAAGGCCACGGCCATCCGGGTGGAGAAGCTGCGCCCCCGAACGCGGCGCCCGCGGCGAAGCCGGGCGCCCATCCGCACCTGACCCTGCCGGTCGGGCTCGGGATGGGCAACGTAGCGGTTCGTCAGCGATTCGCCGTTCTGGCGCTGGTTCTCGTCGCCCTCGTCGGATGCGCCACCGATCCGGCTTCGCCGGCACGCGATCAGACCGCGGCGCTCGCGAGCTCGACGTGAGGATTGGTGGTCGCCGAGGGCCGGCGGCTTTCGGGGGACTGCCGCCCGGACGTCAGGCCGTGAGCAGCGGCACGCCGTAGGCTGCCAGCGCTTCGTCCCGCGTGAGCAGCGTGCAGCCTTCGAGGAGCGCCTGGGCGACGAGCATCCGGTCGAACGGGTCGCGATGGTGCGGTGGCAGCGTACCCGCGCGCTCGGCGTGCTCGGGCGTGATGTCGAGCGTCTCGAACCCCGCCGCGCGCACCGCCTCCAGAATCTCGTCGGGCGCTTCGAGCTTTCCGAGCGACCGCTTGATCGCGATCTCCCAGATCGATGCCGCGGAGACGATCGCGGCCGAGGATGGGTCCTCGAGGGCGGCGCGGGCCCTCGGTGCGAGCCGCTCCGGCTCCGCCAGCGCCAGGAGCACCGCGCTCGTGTCGAGCAGGAGACGCATCAGCGGCCCTCGAACAGGGCGACCACCCGCTCGTCCGGCGCGTCGAAGTCGGTCGTCAGGCGAATGCGACCCCGCAGGGTCCCAAGGATGCGCGGGCGTGTCGGGCGCAGCGGCACCAGGCGGGCGACCGGACGCCCGGCCCGCGCGATCGTCACCTCCTCGCCCGCCTCGACCCGCTCGACGAGGCGGCTCAGGTGCGTCTTCGCGTCGTGGATGTTGACGGGCTTCGACTCGGCCATGATTAGTCCATCTTAGTCCGCCATGCAGTCGACGGACAAGAGGCTGAGCGGCCGCCTCGCGGGATCAGGGCGGCAGCGGCGCTCTCCTTTGGTGCGGACTGAATCGCTGGCCGTTCACAAGGCACCGATCTCGACTGCGGTCGCCACGCCGCCCCGGAAGGTCTTGACGGCGCCCGGAGCCTGCTGTACGGTTACTTCCTTAGTTCGCCTTATTTAGTTACCTCTGAACAGCTGGATGGGAGTGACTGGTGCCGAGGCTGCGGGAGCCACATGGCGCGGCTTAGTACTCGGCCCTACATATACGATGATGTATCCAGCCTCCCGCAGGAGTATGCTC